>JAIMBU010000003.1 GCA_023511325.1 Gorillibacterium sp. | reverse complement strand
CCTTTGAATTGCTTATCGCCGTTATGCTTTCAGCTCAGGCAACGGATGAATCGGTCAATCGTGTGACCGTAGCTTTGTTCCACAAATATAAGAAACCGGAAGATTATCTCTTGGTTCCGCTCGAGGAACTGGAGCAGGACATTCGATCAATCGGACTTTTCAGGAACAAAGCTAAACATATACAACAAATGTGTATGATTCTACAGGAAACGTTTGGTGGTAACGTTCCAGAAACCCATGAGGCGCTTATTGCTCTCCCGGGTGTAGGACGTAAAACAGCCAATGTTGTCGTTTCAACCGCTTTTGGAGTACCAGCCATCGCAGTTGATACTCACGTAGAGCGCGTAACCAAGCGACTTGGGTTGTCTAAGGAAGACGATTCAGTACTGGTTGTAGAGAAGAAACTCATGTCAATCGTCCCACGAGAAGAGTGGTGTTTGACGCATCACAGAATCATTTTTTTTGGAAGATATCATTGCAAAGCACAAAGCCCTCGATGTGATGCTTGTCCGCTTTTGGATATTTGTCCAACTGGCAAAAAACGTATCAAAGGTGTGGGTATGGTAAAGCCCAAAAATAGGAAAACTACTCATGTGAAGGTTGATTTGTGACTAGCTTTTCATGTGTAAGGAGTACCTATCTAGACGAGAGAATAAGTAGATATTAATTAAAGGATGGGATTCGGATGAAATGCATCGCTGTGTACACGAAGAATTTTGAGCAATTTTCAGACATTTATGAACAAGTTATCAATACACCACTAGCTGACAATGAGGAAAAAGAAATTGAGGGTATCATGATCAGTGAAGCGGGTCGTGTTCCTGAAAATTATCTCAACCGGATGAAAATCAAACCGGAAGTTGTTGTCATGAAAGTGAAGGGTCAACCGATTACAATTTTGCAACATGGCGACGTGTTCGAGATTCTTTTGCCTGAGCAACAGGAACTGGAAGATGCTGTTCTACAATAATCGTCTAAAGCTTTTAGGCTAAGCCTCTACCGAAAAGCATAAATTCACTGCATAGAGCAGATAAAGCACCTACAGGTGTTTTATCTGCTTTTTCAATTATTCTATGCTGCAGGGTAACATTAGCGGTATATTTGATTGTTGTAACAATCAAAATTCATTCTTCTACACGAGCTCTTGGTTGTGCGTGTAAGGCTACTGAAATTAAAAGAGTTAAGGAGTGCGGAGTGACGCAGTATGAGCGGCGTTTAAGAGCAACGCAGGAGCTTGAGCGAGCTTTGTGAGATTGAGAACGAGTACATACTCGTTCTTGCCTACTATTTGTGTTTAGTGAATTATAGCAGGCAAAGTTCAAAAAAAGCTTAAATGAGCATGAAATACCAGCATCTGATGCAACATTAGATATCGATGTAATTAGTCTCGAGATTAACTCAAGGCATCTGATTAGGTAGCTTTTATTCGATTCGGAGCATCACTGGATACTCTTGACCATTCCCGATGATTTAAAAGAGAACTGCCGATTAGAGGCGGTTTATTCGTATTTAAACCGTTTATGGGCGGTATACGGCGATTTAGTCCAATTGCTGTTCTAGAGCCTTGATGGTAGTATTCAGAAAGTCTCTTAAAAGGATTACGATGGGGCACTAATTATGGCAGAATTTGTTGCCCATATGAGCACAAGCAAGGAAAGCGTATACACAACATGATTTTGGTAGGGGGTTGTACTGCATGAACGTTTTTAAACAGCTTAAAGAGTATTACTGGTACGAGAAGAAACTGCTTTTCGTCTCTATTTTCTGCATGATGTGTGTTACTGCACTAGGTCTTGTCTATCCGAACTTGCTTCGTTACCTGATCGATGATGTCATCCCGAACAATCGTTATAATCAAGTGCCATATCTAGCTCTGGGTGTTATTGGAGTAATCGCAATTAAAGGGGTATTTCAGTTTCTAACTGGTTTCACAGGCGGTAGATTAGGAAATCGGGTTGCCTTTAACCTGAGAAACAAGCTGTACGATCGTCTTCAGTTCTTTTCCTTTCAATATTATGACAAGGCCCGCACCGGGGATCTCATGTCTCGCCTGACTGCGGATTTGGAAGCGATTCGTCAATTCATTGGCTTCGGCTTCGCCCAATTTCTCAACGTGTTTCTCATGATTATCTTTGGGTCTGCTATGATGGCCACGCTTAACTGGAGGCTCACACTGGTCACCATGGCCACAATGCCCTTCTTAGCCTTCACAGCGATGAAGTTTGAGAAGAACATTCATCCTGCTTATCGTCGGGTGCGGAAGTCGATGAGTAGTTTGACAACGGCGGCTCAAGAGAATATTACGGGTGTGCGTACGGTTAAATCTTTTGCTAGAGAGCCTCATGAGGTGGAGAAATTTGCTCTTCGTAGTGAAGAATATATGGCAAGTAACCTAGTAACGTCAAACCTTTGGGCTCGTTTCTTCCCGGTTATGGAACTGTTTGCGAACCTGGCAGTGGTTGTGTTACTTGGAACAGGAGGTTACTTCGTTATTCAAGGCTCGATGAAAATCGGGGAACTGATCGCTTTCTTCAGTCTGATCTGGTACATAGTAGGACCACTCTGGGGACTTGGCTATCATATCAACAACTTTACCCAGTCGAAAGCGGCTGGTGAGCGGATTCTTGAGCTGATCCACCAATATATCCATGTGAAGGACAAAGAGAAGACGATTGCTCTTGATCCTGAAAAAGTCAAAGGTCATGTTCAATATGAGCAGGTAACCTTTTCATATCCGGATAAGAAGCCAGCGCTGACAGACTTCAACCTGAATGTAGAACCCGGAAAAGTGATTGGTTTACTCGGTGCTACCGGATCAGGAAAGACAACGGTGGTCAATCTGCTGATGCGTGCCTACAATGTGAAGGAAGGTCGTATCCGACTTGATGGTGTAGATATTCGTGATCTTAAACTGGAGGATCTACGCAGACAGGTAGCAATTGTGTTTCAAGAAACCTTCCTGTTCTCTTCATCCATTCGGAACAATATCTCGTATGGCAATCGAAATGCGACGATGGAGGACATCATCAAGGCTGCTCAATTATCCAAAGCCCACGAATTTATTATGGAGCTGCCGCTAGGCTATGACACCATCGTTGGTGAACGTGGAATGGGGCTCTCTGGTGGGCAGAAACAACGGATTGCTATTGCTCGGGCCCTGCTCAAAAATCCAAAAATTCTTATTCTGGACGATGCTACGAGTGCAGTTGATATGGATACAGAACAAGAAATTCAAGCAGGCTTTAAGGAAGTTATGGCTGGGCGGACAACATTTATTATCGCTCATCGGATCTCTTCTTTGCGGCATGCAGATGAGATTGTTGTATTGGATGATGGGCTTACAGTCCAACGAGGTACACAAGAGGAGCTAATACAAGTCAAGGGTCCTTATCGTGAGACTTATGATATCCAATATGCAGATGCACCTACGGTCAACCAAGCTGTACAAAGGAGGGAGAACCATTGAAAAAAGCCGACTTCAAAGATATGAAGGACACTTACGCTTCAAATGGCAAGGATAAACAGGCTCAAGTTCCAAAAGGGGAGCGGTTTGTTTACGCGGATGATGATGCCATCGAGAAACCGTTTAACTGGGAGATGATTGCCCGCCTTGGCCATTACATCAAACCTTATATGAAACGGCTGTTGCCGATTATTCTCATCTCCGTCATCTTAGTTACTTTATCCAAGCTTGCTATTCCGTGGTTGATTGGTTTCGCCATCGATGATCCAATCCCGAAGGGAAATACCAATCTGCTGTGGACTGTTATGGGAATCATTGCAGCTCTCTATATTATCCAATGGTTCGCTGGTAATTACCGAATTCGCTCCACCAATGAAGTAGGTCAGCGGGTTATTTATGATCTACGGGATGACCTCTTTCGGCATATTCAGTCGTTATCCTTCCGTTTCTTTGACAAGCGACCAGCGGGCTCCGTGCTTGTTCGTGTCACGAATGATGTTAATTCACTGCAGGATCTACTGACTAATGGTGCAGTGAACGTCTTGATCGATTGCGTACAATTGATCGGAATCATCATTATCTTATTATTCTTGAACGTTAAGCTTGCATTAGCGGTTATCATCACCGTTCCGCTGATGTTCTTGGTTTCTACCAAGCTACGCAAGAGGATTCGCCGCGCTTGGCAGGATGTGCGGATGAAGAACTCACGGATTAACTCTCACTTGAACGAAAGCATTCAGGGTGTACGGGTAACACAAGCTTTCACGCAAGAAAGAGAAAACATGCAGTTCTTCGACGAGATGAATACGATAAATCGTAAGTCATGGGATAAAGCGTCGATGATGAACCAGATGTTTGGACCGATTATTGATTTAACCGGAGCAATCGGCTACTGTGTTCTATTCTGGTATGGAGCGAGACTGGTTCAGGTCGAAGCCATTACAGTTGGGGTTTTGTTCGCTTTCTTTACCTACATGGGGAACTTTTGGGAACCAATTAACCGACTCGGTCAAATGTACTCTCAACTTCTCGTCGGCATGGCGTCGGCGGAACGAATTTTTGAATATATCGATGAGAAGCCAACGGTTGAAGAGAAAGAGGATGCTGAAGAATTACCATCCATCGACGGTCATCTTGAATTTAATCATGTTGTCTTTGAATATGAACCTGGTCGTACGGCTTTGCATGATTTTAACCTCAAGGTACAGGCGGGGCAATCCATTGCGTTAGTTGGACATACGGGGTCCGGAAAGAGTACAATTATCAATCTACTCTGTCGGTTCTATGATCCGGTGGAAGGCGCTATCCTTATAGACGGCCAAGATATCCGCGATATTACGGTACTAAGCCTGCGTTCTCAAGTCGGGATTGTTCTTCAAGATACCTTTATCTTCTCAGGAACAATTCGGGATAATATTCGTTTTGGTCGCTTAAATGCTACCGATGATGAGGTTGAAGAAGCTGCCAAAGCTGTGCTTGCTCATGATTTTATCATGAGTTTGCAAGATGGTTATGAAACCGAGGTTCAGGAACGTGGTAATATCCTCTCTATGGGTCAACGTCAACTGCTGTCTTTTGCTCGGGCACTCTTAGCCGATCCGCGAATTCTCATCCTAGATGAGGCGACGGCTAGTATTGATACAGAGACAGAGCTTAAAATTCAAGTTGCACTTAAAACCTTGTTAAAAGGTAGAACGTCCTTTATTATCGCCCATCGGCTATCGACCATTCGTCATGCAGACACCATCATCGTTCTCGATCATGGGAAGATGATGGAAGCGGGAAGCCACGAGGATCTGATGAAGCTGGATGGTATCTATAACGGGCTGATTGAGGCGCAATACCGATTTATGATTCAAGCTGCGGTTTAATACGGAGCATGAAATTCTAAGATCTACAGTTGTCTATATCGTCTTGATAAAAACAGCGATAAGCCACTTCTAAAAAGGAGCTGGCATCGCTGTTTTTATGCTTTTTCTCTGATATCACTGTTGGCTACTGTTGCAAATATACGTGTGAAGTTTTACTCTATAGAAATATGGCATGATCGGCAAGGAATTATTTCCTTGCTTAGTTTCAGACTTGGAGGTCAAATAATGAGATCCACGCGATGGCTATGGGGTTTTGCAGGTATAGCTGCATTGCTCTCCACTCTTCTCTTTTTCGGCGGATTTGTCTATGCTATACGGACTGCTGTTTTTCCAGGGGAAACCCATAATGCGCAAGCTGCACTGCCAGCACCATCCTCTGCTGTAGGCGAGGATATTTCCTTATCTAAGGAAATAAACATCCTTGCTATTGGTGACTCCCTGACGAGGGGGGTTGGAGACGGAACTGGCAAAGGTTATGTTGAACGGGTAAAAGAGGGTTTAAAGTCAAGTCTGGACAAAGAAACTCATGTTTGGAACCTGGCTGTTTCTGGTGCTAAAACAGCAGATCTGCTCAAGCAGTTGGATGAATCAAGTGCCCGAATGGTGGACTACGCGAAGCAAGCGAATGTCATCCTGCTGACAATTGGCGGCAATGATCTGTTTCAAATGGGAGTCGACGAGGAAACCGCGCTTACGAATCAGAATGAAATGGTGATTGATCTAGAATCAATTAAGAAGAATATGCCGGCTGCATTGGCGCAACTTGAACAGATTCTGACGCGGCTATCGGCAGCGAATCCAAAGGCTCACATTGTTTATGTGATGTTCTATCATCCTTTTCTGGATTATGATACAGAACGTGTAGGTTCGCTTTTTGTTCAACAGTGGGAAGGAAAAGCCTTTGAGATTGCCAATCGCTTGGGCAATGTAACGGTAGTTCCAACTTATGATTTGTTTCAACAGGTACCAGTCAAATATTTGTACACGGACCATTTCCATCCGAATCCGGACGGCTATGAACGGATCGCAGAACGTGTGCTGCAGGCTTTAAACTAAAGCATGAGGAGATGCGGATCATGACCGAACCTTCGGTGGTGCTTTCTGTCAGCGGTTTAAAAAAGCAAATCGGTAAAAAATTAATCATTAAGGGTGTTAGCTTTGAGGTGAAGAAAGGCGAGGTTTTTGGATTTCTTGGCCCTAATGGAGCAGGAAAAACGACAACCATTCGTATGCTGGTGAATTTAATTCGGCCAACTGAGGGAACGATATCGATCTGTGGTGTCAATCTACATAAAAAACCAGAGGTTGCACTGGCGAACGTCGGCTGCATTGTTGAAAATCCAGAGCTTTACGGTTATATGACGGGCACGGAGAACCTGGAGCATTTTGCGAGGATGTTCCCTGACGTTGGCGTTGATCGGATCCGCGAAGTGGTTGCGATCGTTGGCATGGATCGGCGCATCCATGATAAAGTCAAAACCTACTCCCTCGGTATGCGTCAGAGGCTGGGCATCGCCCAAGCTTTGCTCGGACGACCCAAGCTGCTCATTCTCGATGAGCCAACGAATGGTTTAGACCCACAAGGGATTAAAGAAATGCGCGAATTTATCCGTGAGCTTGCTCGCGCTGGACTAAGTGTGTTCGTCTCTAGTCATCTGCTTAGCGAAATCCAACTGATGTGCGATCGGGTAGCGATCATCAGTCAGGGCAAGGTGATTGCTGTTGGTGGAGTGGACGAGCTTCTCCGTCAGTCGGAGAATCAAATCATTTGGCGCGCAGGACCTTATGAACAAGCGGAGCGCATACTGGGACCTTATCTCCAGACCTCTCCAGAGGCAAACTCGATTATGTCAGAAGCGGCCGAAGGGCCCAATCTGAGCCTAACAACTGTGACGGAGTTTATCTCACTGATGCCATCCGAAGAGATTCCCGTGTTAAATCGCAAGCTTGTGGAGGCTGGGGTGGATGTTTATTCCATCACCATCAAAAATCCAACCCTAGAAGAACTATTCCTGCGGTTGACAGAAGGTGAAACCATTGGTTAACTTATATCCACTTGTCAAGAATGAAACCATAAAAATGCTGAGGAAAAGACGGTTTCAGGTCGTCATTCTCATTGTTGCTGCTTTAATCCCTATTTTTGTCTACGCACAAGTAAGAATTGCTGAGAATAACCGCAAGCAATTTGGTGATGTCGATTGGCGGATCAGTGCAGAGAAGAGAGTTGCTGATATGAGCAACACCATGAGTAGCAATATTCCGGAAGAATGGAAAATGTATCGGAAGATTGAAATTCAGCGATTAGAATATTCCCTAGAGAAGAATGTTGATCCAAGCGCACCGACCTCGGTCAATTTTGCCAGTACGTTCATCCATAATGCTGTCGGTTTATTCCTTCCGCTGCTCGTTGCTGTATTGGCGTCAGACATCGTTTCTTCTGAGCAATCTACAGGTACGATTAAACTTCTCTTGACACGGCCCGTAAGAAGATGGAAAATTCTCATGAGTAAATTCATCACACTTATCTTGTTTGTTTCGTTAATTTTGATCAGTACGGCTTTACTAACTTACCTGATATCAAGTATCGCTTTTGGAGTTGGAGGTTGGACTGCCCCGGTATTAACCGGCTTTCAGGTGACAGGTGATGTTCTGGACACTTCACAAGCCTATATTATCAATCAATGGCAATATTTGCTCATGGAGCTTGGACTTGCTTGGTTCTCTTGCCTAACTGTTGCTACGCTTTCGCTGATGATATCGGTGCTTGTACGCAGCACAGCTGCAGGGATGGGCATTATGCTGGCTGTACTTATCGCTGGAATGATCCTGACAAACATGGTATCCACCTGGGAGAGTGCTAAATATTTGTTTATGATTAATTTGGATACGATATCGTTTCTAGCTGGATCCATCCCTCCTGTACCCGGACTTACCATGGGATTTTCGCTATCTGTTTTGGCGGTTTGGGCATTGGCGGCTTTAGGAATATCTTTTGGGGTCTTTACGCGAAGGGATATTCTAGGTTAAACTTGAATTCTTAAACACCGTAGAACACTTGTTCTTATTATTATTTGAGATTTTGATTGATGGAGGCACTAAAATTGGCTGAACAGATCGAATTGTTTGAGAAAGCTGCAACACCGGCAAAATCCAGCTACGGTGCAGATGACATACAAATTCTTGAGGGTCTCGTCGCGGTTCGTAAGCGACCAGGGATGTATATCGGTAGCACCAGTGCGTCTGGACTGCATCATCTCGTCTGGGAAATTATCGATAATGCAGTTGATGAGCATCTCGCAGGGCACTGTACTGAGGTAAGTCTCGTTATCCACGGGGATTATTCAATTACAGTAACGGATAATGGCAGAGGAATTCCGACGGGTATGCATAAGTCAGGCATCCCAACACCACAGGTTGTTTTTACTATTCTCCATGCCGGGGGTAAGTTTGGCGGTGGAGGGTATAAGAAGTCTGGTGGTCTGCATGGAGTAGGGGCTTCCGTTACCAATGCCTTGTCCGAATGGCTAGAGGCTGAAATTTATCAAGATGGCAAAATTCACCGTCAACGTTTCGAGTACTGGGTTGATGAAGACGGCAAGGAACACGTTGGGGAACCGGTAGGCGGACTGGATATCATCGGTAACACGAGAAAAACAGGCTCGAAAATATCCTTTAAACCGGATAAACGCGTATTTTCCAGTGGGATTTCCGTAAACTATGACACGTTAGCTGAGCGATTGCAGGAAATCGCCTTTCTCAACTCTGGACTGAAGGTTACGATTAAGGACGAACGATCCGGCAAAGAGGATACTTTTGTTTATGAGGGTGGCGCGAGTCAATTTGTTGAATTCCTCAATGAACAGAAAACAACCCTGCATGATGTCATCCATTTCTCCGCGGAGAGGGAAGAAATTGAAGTGGAGGTAGCCTTCCAGTACAATGATGGTTACACCGAAACGATTGTATCCTTCGTCAACTCTATTCCGACTCGCGGTGGAGGTACGCATGAAACGGGCTTTAAGATTGCTTTCACTCGGGTCATGAATGAATATGCTCGCAAGGCGGGGATTTTGAAAGAGAAGGAAAAAAACTTGGAAGGGACCGACCTACGGGAAGGTCTCATGTCCGTGATCAATATCAAGATGTCCGATGTAGAATTCGTTGGTCAGACGAAGGAGCAGTTAGGCAGTGCATCTGCACGTAGTGCCGTTGACGCAGTGGTATCCGAGAAGATGGCGGTTTTCCTCGAAGAGAATCCGGCAGCTGCTCAGAGCTTGCTGAAGAAGGCCGTTCAATCGGCGAAAGCTCGGGAGGCTGCACGTAAGGCTCGGGACGAGATTCGCAATGGCAAAAAAGGGAAGAGCGAAAGCTCGAATCTCAATGGCAAGTTGACTCCTGCCCAGTCGAAGGATTACATGAGTAATGAGCTGTTTATCGTGGAAGGGGATTCAGCTGGTGGATCGGCCAAGCAAGGTCGTGACTCCAAGCATCAGGCTATTCTGCCACTGAAGGGCAAGCCGATGAACCCAGAGAAGGCGAAGCTGCTGGACATCCTTAAAAACGAGGAATATAAAGCGATTATTTCGGCAATTGGAGCGGGTGTAGGACCGGAGTTTGATCAGACGGAGAGCAATTACGGCAAGATTATCATCATGACCGATGCGGATACAGATGGTGCGCATATCCAAGTGTTGCTGTTGACTTTTTTCTATCGGTACATGAAGCCGCTGATTGATGCGGGCATGATATTCATCGCTCATCCGCCGTTATACAAGATTACGAAGAAAAGCGGTAAGTCGAGTAGCTTTCGGTATGTATTTTCTGATGACGAGCTTAAAGCAACGATGAAGGAATATGGCAAGAACGTCGAACTTCAACGTTACAAAGGACTCGGAGAGATGAACCCGGATCAGTTGTGGGATACAACAATGGACCCAGAGACTCGTAAACTGTTTCAGGTACAGATCGAAGACGCTGCCAAGGCGGAGCGTAGGGTGACTACGCTCATGGGTGACAAGGTTGAGCCGCGGAAGCGCTGGATCATCGAGCATGTTGATTTTACCGAATATGAACAATAAACCAAGGAGATCATAGGCTAATGGGTATCTTAGAACAATTCTTACCCGCATTTCTCGAAGATGTGGTCAGCGACCGATTTGGACGTTACTCCAAATATATTATTCAGGATCGGGCTATTCCAGATGTGCGGGACGGTCTGAAGCCAGTCCAACGGCGTATCCTCTATTCCATGTATGAATCGGGTAATACTCCGGATAAAACCTACCGCAAGTCGGCAAAGACTGTAGGAGATGTGATGGGAAACTATCACCCCCATGGAGATTCATCCATCTACGATGGTATGGTGCGGATGGCGCAGCCTTGGAAGATGGGACATGTGCTTGTAGATGGACACGGCAACTGGGGATCGATGGATGATGACCCTGCTGCTGCAATGCGTTATACCGAGGCACGATTGTCTCCGATAGCCATGGAGCTTCTGCGCGACCTCGATAAACGGACGGTTGAGTTTAAAGATAACTTTGACAATACGGCTAAGGAGCCCGTTGTGCTTCCTTCCCGCTATCCCAATCTTCTGGTGAATGGGGTCAGTGGAATATCAGCTGGTTTTGCTACCGAAATTCCTCCTCACAATCTGATGGAGATCATCGATGGCTGTATTCGGCTGATGGACCAGCCCGATTTGTCGTATGAAGAGTTAATGAAGATTATTATCGGTCCGGATTTCCCGACTGGCGGAATCATTATGGGTGGACAAGGCATCCAGGAAGCATCCCGCACGGGAAGAGGCCGGATATATCTCAAATCGCGTACCGCTATCGAGGATATGAGAGGCGGCAAGCAGCAGATCGTCATTACCGAGATTCCCTATCAGGTGGTTAAGAGTCGACTCGTTACGGCTATGGAGATTATTCGCCTGGAGAAGAAAGTGGAAGGCATCGCCGAGGTGCGTGATGAGAGTGGTCGTAATGGACTACGGATTGTCATTGAACTGAAGAAGGAAGCAGACGCTCAGGGTATTCTTGCATATCTGCTGAAGAAAACAGATCTTCAGGTGGCCTATAACTATAACATGGTGTCGATCGTGAAACGCGCGCCCATGCAGCTTGGTATTCGTGAGATGCTCTTGGCTTATATCGAACATCAGAAGGAAGTTGTCACCCGTCGGAGCCAATATGATCTGGAGAAGGCGGAGGATCGCGCTCAAGTACTCGCAGGCTTGGTTAAAGCATTAAGTATCCTTGATGAGATCATCGCCGAGATTAAAGCCTCTAAGAATCGCTTAGATGCGCAGAAGAACCTGGTGGATCGTTTCGAATTCACGGAGCGCCAAGCCGATGCCATTCTAACTTTGCAATTGTATCGACTAACCAATCTTGAAATCACTTCGCTAGAAAAGGAACTGAAGGATGCGGAACGGGCCATTGCTTACCTTCAAGGTATTCTTTCCAATAATTCTAAGCTGCTGAAGGTAATCAAGGACGAAATGTCCGAGATTCGCTATAAATATGGAGTGGAGCGTCGTTCGGTGATTCAGGACGAGGTGGAGGAACTCAAGGTCAACCGCGAGGTGATGGTTGCTGCAGAGGATGTTTTAGTTGCCTTAACAAACCAAGGCTACGTGAAACGGACAAGCAAGCAGTCCTATACACGATCTGGCAGTGATATCGCCTCAACCGGAACGAAGGAAGGGGACTATCTGCGGTTTCTGCTCGAGGTGAATACGATTGACAACTTATTTATCTTTACCCGCCGTGGGCAGTCCTTCCTACTCCCTGTTGATCAGATTCCTGAGTACAAATGGAAAGAGAATGGAACAGCGATCGTTAATGTTATTCCCTTAGCCAAAGACGATCGAATTGTCAGTGTGATCTCCGTTAAGGATATTGATATACCTGGCGCTTCCTTTGTTTTCGTTACTCGTAAGGGACAGATCAAGCGAACGGAAATGAAGGAATATGCCAGCAATCGCTCTAACGGAATATTAGCTTGCAAGGTAGGCGAAGGAGATGAAATTCTCCAAGTCTTCGAAAGTAGCGGTGGAGATGACTTGCTACTGGTTACCAAGCAAGGAAACAGCATCCGTTTTAAAGAGGATGAAGTGAATAATATGGGGCGTGCGGCGGGTGGTGTTCGTGGTATATCGCTTAAGGATGGCGATGAGCTATCCGCTGTTCTGAAATTTTCTGAGGATGAAGGAGAAATCCTCGTCTTGACTGAATTGGGCTATGGAAAGCGGTCGCTGCTGTGTGACTATCCCGTTCAAGGACGCGGCGGCAAAGGGATTGCTACCTTTGAATTCAAGGAAGGCAAGCGAGTGAAGCCCAATGGCTCAGAATTAATCGCCGCCTTTATTGTTCGAGAACCTTATATCATTCAGTTGGTCACGACCACAGGACAGAAGCTGGCTCTGCTTACAGAGAAGGCACCTATCGAGGAAAGACGTTCGACGGGTCGTCTGCTTGCTCCCTTAGAGAAAGCGGAGATGATCACTGACGCTTTTCCAGTAAAAGCAACAGAAGTTTAGCAGTCCAATTATTTCTAACCTCTAGCGATCATCCCGTGCCACAATATTGATCGTGGTCGGGATGATTTTTTATTTTGATGCAGCAGACTGTGGATGGCATTATGCATTCTACAGGCAAAAATCGACAGTTGGAATTGACTGTGCACTGCGAAGCGAAGAAGCTGTAGAATGCCGTCAAAAGCTCGATTTTAATCGAATCTTACAGGAAAATATTAATGCAATTAACCTTTTTTTTTAACCAGCCCGATGATATAATGGGTTCGAAATTCAGGAAATGAACCGGACAAGCTAACCCTTGGGGTTAATTGTCGAGAATGGAGGGGTAACCGTGTATTCCAACGATTTCATTAAGCTATGGCACAAACTTTCCAAGGATATGAAACTTCATATGGATGGCAAACTGAGTCCAACGCTTACAGAAGGGCAACTTCATGTTTTGGAGCTTCTCTCGAAGGACAAGCGGATGAAGCCTTCAGATTTTCTTGAATATCTCGAAACGACACCTGCTGCGATCACCACCCTGCTGGACCGAATGGAGAAAGCAGAGCTTGTAACTCGCGAACGGGATGAGAAGGATCGGAGAATTGTCTGGATTACCGTGACGGACAAGGGGCGTTCGGAATGCATAAGAGGAATAGACATTAGACAGCGGTTTATTGACTCCCATCTGAGTCGGATATCCACTCATAATCAGCAGTTGCTCGTATACCTTTTGGGGAAAGTGGCTAACTGAACAATGAAAAAGGGGCTTGCCAATGATCATCGGAATGATGACTACTGGAAGCCCTTTTGATCATTCATACACTTCACTCCATAGACTCCAAGGGTGTTCATCTGGTGGCTGTGAAACAAAGGTTAATCGTTCTTCCTGTTTGGTCGGATGGTTAAAGGAAATCTCATTTGACCACAAGGCGATCTGGGTACCCGGTTGATTGCGATCAGCACCATACTTCTGATCTCCATACAAAGGGCAACCGATCGCTGCGAATTGTACCCGAATTTGATGTGATCGCCCCGTCAAGAGGCTGACACGGACTAGGGTTAAGCCAGCGGAATGACCGATTACACGGTAATCAAGCAGCGCCTCTTTGGCCCCCTCAGAGCCCTCGCGGACCGTCCGAACGATGTTCGTTCGGCTGTCCTTCAACAAGTGATGCCGCAGTCTCCCCGCTTGTTCACTAGGTCGGCCATGGACAATGGCCACGTAGGTTTTGCCAAAGGTGCGGTTGCGAACGGCTTCGGAGAGTCTAGACGCCGCCTTGGACGTCTTGGCAAATACCATCGCTCCACCAACAGGTCGATCGAGGCGATGGACAAGACCCAGGAAGACGTTGCCTGGTTTCCCATGGCGAAGCTTTAGATCTTCCTTAAGCGCAGTGAGCATGTCCTTGTCACCGGTGTCGTCTTCTTGGCTGGGTATATTCACTGGCTTTACCACGACAAGCACATGGTTGTCCTCATAGAGGATAGGAATGTTCACTAAATGTTCGTCCGGATAGGTAGACATATGTTATGCCTCCCAGCGACCGAGAATACCACAAGGTAAACATAAGCCGCTAGCCGTGATCGGTAATCCAATTTCATCGCTCATCATTTTTCCACCATACTGACGGGAAATGGCTAGAGATAAGATATTGGTTAGCACCGTTGCCGAAATCCCTGTTGTGTACGAATTAATCAGGAAGAACAATGGGTTATCGCTGAGAATCGCTGAGCAGCTTTCGACAAAACGATAAAGATCCGTTTCTAACTTCCACATTTCGCCACTCGGGCCTCGGCCATAGGAGGGAGGGTCCATAATGATCGCATCATATTTAACGCCTCTCCGTTCTTCCCGGGCGACAAATTTGAATACATCATCGGTGATGTAGCGAATCGGATTTCCACCAAGCCCGGACAGTTCTGCATTCTCCTTGGCCCAGTTTACCATTCCCTTAGCTGCATCAACGTGAACCACATCTGCTCCAGCTGCAGCACAGGCCAGAGTTGCACCTCCGGTATAAGCAAACAAATTCAACACACGAATCGGCCGATTAGCCTGACGAATCTTGTCCATCATCCAATCCCAGTTGGCAGCCTGCTCGGGAAACAGACCGGTGTGCTTGAAGCTCGTCGGCTTAATATAAAACTTTAATTCCTTGTATCCGATCGACCACCGCTCGGGCAGTTTGACCTTTGTATCCCATTCGCCGCCTCCACTTGTGCTGCGGTGATAACGAGCATTCGCCCGTTGCCAAGCCACTGTTTCTTCAGCAAGCGGCCAGATAATCTGCGGGTCTGGACGGCGTAGTGTAAATCCGCCCCAGCGCTCCAGCTTTTCTCCGCTTCCTGTGTCGATCAGTTCGTATTCTCTCCATTTGTCTGCTACGAGCATGTTAATCTTCCTTTCTGTTATCCTTCCTATTTTACAACAAGCACGTAGGGAAATGCCACATAATGTAGCTGAACCTATTGTGCTCCAGTGATTTATTTGTTTTGTATTGTGTTCAAAAGTTTAATATCATATAAAGTGAATCTATTTATGGAGTAAGGAGAAGCGCCCTTGAAATCCTCACTGTTATCAGAAGATGTCATATATCTGTTTCATCAGGGCAATTTATATCATAGCTACAAAATGATGGGTGCGCATGCGATTAAGGAGCATGGAATAGAAGGGGTGAGGTTTACCGTTTGGGCACCCCATGCCACTCAAATGGGAATCGTCGGTGCTTTTAACGATTGGCAGGCTTCAAACACGATGATGGAAAAGATCAGTGATAATGGAATCTGGTCACTGTTTATTAGTGGACTAGCAGCAGGAGCTTTGTACAAATATGAGATTCACCCCAAACAAGGAGCTCCCTTTCTTAAATCAGATCCTTACGCTTTTCAGTCTGAGGTGCGGCCCCATACAGCATCTATTGTCACTGCTCCCGATTCATTCAATTGGAATGATGGGAAGTGGCGTCGCGATAGTAAAAGAAAGAATATTTACCGAAAGCCGATGAATATTTACGAGGTTCATTTAGGGTCATGGAAGTCGAAAGGCTTCGAGGATTTCTATACGTATGAGGAATACGCGGATTGGTTGGTTGAACACGTGGTGACATCGGGCTATACACATGTCGAGCTGATGCCGATGACGGAGCATCCCTACGATGGTTCATGGGGCTACCAAGCAACAGGTTATTACTCGGTGACAAGCCGATACGGTCCACCTGCTGGGTTTAAATATTTCGTCAATCGCTGTCATGAGCAGGGAATCGGCGTTATCCTTGATTGGGTGCCTGGGCATTTTTGCAAGGATGCGCATGGACTTCGATTGTTCGATGGCGAGCCCTGCTACGAGTATCAGGATTCAAGACGAGCGGAGAAGCCGCTTTTGGGTACGTTGTCCTTTGACTTTGGTCGGCTGGAGGTGCTCAGCTTTCTCATTTCTAACGCCGTCTTTTGGTTAGACGAGTACCATATTGATGGACTGCGCGTGGATGCAGTGGCCAGCATGATGGATCATAATTTTGACAAGCCGAAATCAATGTGGACCTTTAATGTGGAGGGCGGAGTAGAAAATCTGGAGGCCGTTGCTTTCCTGAAACGACTAAATGAAGTTGTTTTTGATTTCTATCCTGCGGTTTTGATGTTAGCAGAGGATTCTTCGGATCGGACTCTCATAACCTCGCCAACCTATGCGGGTGGGCTCGGTTTTAATTATAAGTGGAACATGGGCTGGATGAATGATATCCTAAAATATATGCAGAAGGAACCATATCAGCGCAAAGATCATCACAATCTGATTACCTTCTCGCTGATGTATGCTTTCTCAGAGAATTATGTCCTGCCGTTCTCCCATGATGAGGT
>JAIMBU010000294.1 GCA_023511325.1 Gorillibacterium sp. | reverse complement strand
AAGGTAGGACCTGTCCATCATTCATTGAAAAGGATGCTCTATTTTCTGTAATAGGTAAATGCCTTGCATCTAGCAGATGAACTAAGCCATATATACGTCTTATATCGCGGGTAAGGTTATTATTCACTTCCGATTTGGCGAGGCACATAGCGCTCAACAGGGTTAGTCAGGGTTTGGAAGCCGTTGATCCGGCACTCCACAAGATCACCATCACGAATGATGACTGCTCCCGGTGTTCCCGTTATGAGGATATCTCCAGGCAGTAGGGTCATCACTTTGGAATGGAAAGAGACAGCAAACCAGGGGCGAAATCTCATATTGGATACGACATTCCGATGCTGTACCTCACCATTCAGCACTGTTGAAACCTCAAGCGCTAGCACATCCTCAACCTCGTCTAGTGTAATCAGCTCCGGACCAAAGCTGAAGAAGGTATCAAAGCTCTTGGCCCGGGCAAGAAATCGCAAATTCCGCTGATGAATATCATCTGCCGCCATATCAAGCGCCGTCGTAAAACCAGCCACGTATTGGGGTGCTTCTTCTGGAGAAATATCCTTCGCCTTTTTGCCAATGACGATAGCAAGCTCAGCCTCGGCAATGGTTCTTACCGATTGTGGAGGGATGCGAATCGCATCATTTGGACCAATCAGACTGGTGTCAGGCTTGAGGAAGCCAACGGGCTCCTCCTCAGGTGAGATTGTCTTCAGTTCCTCTGGGTCTTTTACATAGTTAAGACCAATCCCCCAGATTTTGCGGGGCAAGCGATAAAGCGGTCCAAAGATTGTCTGCTCCTGCGTAAGCACGGTTAACCTAGCCAACCGCTGCTGGTCGCATTCCCTATACCACTTTCTAATATTATCCAGATTACCACTTTGGATGATTGCGAACGCTTCCGTAGGCCAATTGGTTTTTTCCGCGTGGTTGATTGTATCGATCATGATGATGCCATGGGGTGCGACGATTCCCGCTCTTTCCCCTGCTGCTGTCTTGATTGTGACAATTCTCATACTCCTCCACCTCCAACGCTATCCATCTACTAAATTACCAACCAATCGCTGCGCCATCGCTGCGCGGATCAAACCCACCGCTACGCATCCCTTGCTCGTTGATTCGGATCGCACCTGCATGACCCACCGCCCCGTCAAAAGCTTTGACCACGTGGACTTGATGTCCCGCTTGTGCCAAAGCATGTTGAACGTCGATTGGGATTCGGCTTTCCACCCGAAGTAACTGTGCGGGTTGGTCGCCCCAGGTTCGCCCCCAAACCCATCTTGGTGCTTCAATAGCTTGCTGTGGGTCCATATCGTAATCGATCATCCGCGTGAACAGCGCAATTTGCGTTTGGGGCTGACCTTCTCCTCCCTGCGTTCCGCAGAGGATGGTGGGCTTTCCACCCAGGCAGGCCATCGCGGGCATCAGCGTATGAAACGTGCGTTTGTTCGGCTCCAGTCGGTTGATATGAGCTGGATTCAAGGAGAAAAAAGCGCCGCGATTCTGCATCAAAATCCCGGTATTGCCTGCTACGATACCTGAACCAAACTCATAGTAAAGGCTCTGGATAAAAGACACCGCATTGCCCTCTTTGTCAATCACGGCAGCATAAGCCGTATCGCCACCCATCGGCGGACCTGGCTCTTGTTCATCCGCATAATGCGTATTCAAGCTTGCGGCGAGTTTCCGGGTATATTCCTCACTGAGCAGATGCTTTAAGGGAATGGAATGAAAGTCCGGATCGGTCAGCACTTGATCGCGATCGCGAAAGCTAATCTTTAGCGCTTCAATCAGTAGATGATAATAGTCAAAAGAACCATGGTCGATACCTTGTAGATCATATTGTTCAAGAATTTGCAGGGCCATGATGGCAACAAACCCTTGAGAATTTGGTGGCGCCTGATAAATCGTCTGCCCTCGGTAGGTACCAGACATAGGTTCCATCCACTCCCCCTGATGACTGGCGAAGTCATCTTCCGTAAGCAGTCCTCCTTGCTTTTTCAAGAAAGCTACGATTTCTGCTGCAATCCTCCCTTTATAAAAGGCATCTCTACCCCCGGCAGCGATTTCACGTAGTGAGGCAGCTAAATCCTTTTGCAGGAAAGGGTGCCCTTGCCTAATAACCCTTCCGCTCGGGAGGTAGATGTTTGCCGTATTCGGCATACTGGACAGTAAGGAGAAAGCAGTATCTGTCTGCTCGTACTGATCCCTCGACATCGGAAAACCATTGTTCGCATAAGCAATAGCTTGCTCCAACACCTCAGCCAGTGACAGACACCCATACTCACGATTGATCGCATCCCAACTATCGATCATACCTGGCACGGTAATCGCACTCCTTGCTCCCCTTTGGGGAATGGCTGCCTCACCGGCAAACTGTGCCCGATTCACCTGATGCCCAGAACGCCCACTGCCATTGTAGACGCGGACGCGATTATCACCACTACTGAAGGTTAGCCAGAAGCTATCTCCACCCATTCCGGTCATATGGGGATAAACAACCCCTAGGCAGGCGCTGATCGCAACCGCGGCATCAAAAGCATTACCTCCCTTTTGCAGGATGCGAGCACCTGCTTCCGTGGCGAGATAATGAGGACTCACAACCATAGTCTGACTGCCAACCACACTTGAGTTCATGAACAAAACCTCCTTTGGTGGAAGTGGAAAAAAACTCATTGCGAAATCAGCAGGGAAAAAGGGGGATAAAGGATCTCAGGCTAGAGAAATATCTCGATCACTCACGCTTCGGCTCGAAATTGACGATTCAAGTTTGAGTAAACTCATTCACCCATTGCAGCAGCTTGATATCCTGCCCCACACCCGCGATCACCGACAAGCCCACGGGAAATCCATTTACCTTTCCCCAGGGCAGTGTAACCTGCGGTAACCCGCATAACCCAGCGATACAAGTAAGCTGCATGGTTCGGGTTCGCCATTCTTCCATTCTATGCCCCCGTGTTCCTCGCAGTGGTGCAGGTCCAGGGACTGTTGGAATGAGTAACACAGTATCTTCGCCTAACATATTCCGCACTCTCTTGGTGATCCTTTCCCTCATCTGCTGTTCCTCGATGTTGGTGTTGTTCTCCACCATTATCGGCAGACCATCTTTGCCTGTCTGTTCCCAAAGTGTACGCGTCCAAGCGAATCGCTTGGCGATATCAGGACCAAAGCAAGGCTGCTCGCGCTCAATCCATGCTCCGTGAGTTTGCCAAATTTCTCGTCCCTGCAACCAGCGGAAGCAGTTCGCCCACACATTGAGTCCCTCAGCCGCGATGTGATGTTGATCAACAAACGTGAGCTTTCTGGCAAGTATGTGCATATGGGGAAGCAGAGCAGCCTGCGCTTCTGGCATAGCTAGCTTCAAAGCATCTTCACCAAAGATAGCACGGCTAAAAGGTTGATTACCACCACTTGCCAACCCTAGCCCTTCCACGCCAGATCCACAACATTCTACCTGTGGATCTACTGCAAGCGCGCTTTTATGTTCATCTCGTCCGCATCGTTTATCTCGTTTTTCCTGTTCGTCTCGTTCTTCTCGTTCTTCTCGTTTTTCCTGTTCGTCTCGTTCTTCCCGTTTTTCCCGTTTTTCCTGTTCGTCTCGTTCTTCCCGTTTTTCCCGTTTTTCCTGTTCATCTCGTTCGTCTCGTTCGTCTCGTTCGTCTCGTTCATCTCGTGATTGCCTCGCCTCATGCTCGTCTTGACGCTCTCTCCCACCCAACCCCGCTTGTTCCTGCTCTATGCCCGTCTGCACATACTCCTGCTCTCCATCCAACAGCACCCTTGCAATACGCAACAGACTATCCATATCCCGCGCCATCCAGCCCACTGTATCAAAGCTTGGCGCTAATGGAATGAGCCCCCCAGTAGACACAGCGCCGTGCGTAGGGCGAAACCCATATACTCCACAATAAGAAGCAGGAACGCGCACGGAGCCGCCCGTGTCGGTACCGATGGCGAAGTCTGTGAGCCTCGCGGCAACAGCTACTGCTGAGCCACTCGACGAACCGCCGGGAATACGCTTTATTGCATTTGGATTCTGTGGAGTTCCATAGTGGTAGTTTTCACCATTTAAGCTGAACATGAGTTCATCTGTGTGAGTAATGCCAACTAAGCGAGCACCCTGAGCAAGCAACCTTTCCACCACAGTGGCAGTCTGCTCCTCCATTGCATGGGTTCTTTTCCAATCTGGGTTACCAGCACCGGGCACATAACCGCGAATAGCAAAAACATCCTTTAAAGCAAATGTCAACCCATCAAGCAGCCCCGAACCCGTGGGCTCAAGCGTAACCGCGTCTTTAGAGAATGCACCCCACCGATCTTCCATCATGAACCTCACCTCTTCCCAACAATTGGTTTCCGTTCATTCATTTCTCGTTCATTCATTTCTCGTTCATTTGTTTCTCGTTCATTTGTTTTCTCGTTTATCTGTTTCTCGTTCATTCTTTTTCGTTTCTTCTTTTTCCGTTTTTCATTTATGTTTTGTGTCTATGCGTTCAAACGGGCACGTAGAACTAACCTCGTATGGGCAAAAGCCATAGAAAACAGGCTCAACACCGAAATCATCACTTGAACAACTGCGTGTGAGAATAAGATTCCCCGTAAGCCGACTTTTTCAGAGCTGCGAGCTGCATCAAATGGACGATTGGCAGGATGCAGCGCTCTAACGGACACACGAGACCTTATTCTGGCAAAATCAGCGGGATTGCCTCCGTAACGGACTGGGGAGACTCTATTTCACCAGCTCACCCTTGTCTTCTGTCTATCCTGAGCAGATAAGATCACTCAGATCCGTTACAGTAGAAACGCGCCCATTTTCAGGAAAATAAGATCACTCCGGTCCGTTACAGGTAAACGCTACTTCGCCTGACCGCAGACCCTCTTTTGTCATGCACCATTTCGAGGTTTGAGCCAGAAAATAAAGCAAAAAAGCTTTTTGTTGTCCTAGATAAACGTTAGTTGCTGTGATATATGTCTCGCTAAATACTATAGCACAGGCTCTATTCGAATAAAAATATCTGCATCTGCTATAAAGAATACTTGCCATTAATTTCCCTTATGAATTTCAAAAAAGCCTCCGCAGCCTGAAGTGCTCCCTGTCAAGTGGACAGTGTAAAAAACAAAAATAGTTCGTTTCTTTTCCTCAGCTCGTT
>JAIMBU010000293.1 GCA_023511325.1 Gorillibacterium sp. | reverse complement strand
ACTTTTGCTATGAGCTTGATCGAGAAGGTAGATTGTTCTGGCTGGGAGAGGGCTGGCGCTTCCGGGAGGGTCCGATGCAGACGTTCGATCCTGTAAGCAACACGACTTGGCGTATGGATAACTGGGTGGAGCGAGCTTTGCGTATCGAGGAACTCGAGCCGATGCAGCTCCGTTTGTATTTCGATTTCACGCCTATGGTTAAGGTTGGCAACGTTCTGCAAACACGAGATGGTATTCGCGATCAGGTTGGGGTTTTCATTGTCGAGAGCATCGATATTCGCTTTTCGAGCTGCGGGATGCATTTTATGCATGGATTGGGAATGGTCGGGCAATACAGTGAAAACCTGACGTTTGAGCAGATGGACCTATCCCCACGTGCGGAGACGGGAAGAACAGCAGCTGGTTTTGCAGATCTCATCCATCTTTCGGGCTGTAGTGGAAAGGTGCGGATCTCGGACAACCGTTTCATTGGGGCGCACGATGATGCGATCAACGTTCATGGCACATATTTGCGAATTATCGATCGCCCAGAGACCCATTCGGTGAGGGTCCGGTTTATGCATCCGCAAACCTATGGATTTCCGGCTTTCTATCCTGGTGATGAGATCGACTTTGTTAGAGCGGCCTCGTTAACGACTTTTGGCAGCAATAGAGTAGAGTCAGCCGAATGGATCAATCCTCGTGAGATTTTATTGAAGCTGGCGCATCCTGTGCCGGATGAACTTAAAGCGGGAGACGTGGTGGAGAATGTGACTTGGACGCCGGAGGTTGAGATTGTAAACAACTATTTCGCGCGTATCCCTACCCGTGGCGTGTTGGTGACGACGATGCGTAAAGTCGTGATCGCTGATAATGTTTTCGAAAGGATGCACATGAGCGGGATTTCCATCGGAGCGGAAGCAATATCCTGGCATGAATCCGGCAGGGTGCAGGATGTTACAATCTGCGGCAACCAGTTCATCGAATGTGGCAGCAACGAGCATCCCGTCATTTATATTTCACCGGAAAATACCGATATCAATGTGAGCGCTCCCATTCATCGCGGGATTCACATCGAGAACAACAGGATAGAAACGAGGAATGCCCAGGTATTGAGCGCCAAGAGTACGCGGGGGCTGATCTTCAAAAAAAATGAAATCATTGTATTAGATGGCAACGCAGGCTTCAACAGTCTTGACAAAGCGATCCATCTGATCGCCTGCAGCGAGGTCGAAATCGCCGATAATACGTTTAGTACAGAACGATTATTGGCAGGGAAAGAAGGATAATCACAGAAGCAGAGAAGGAAGGATAAGCAGAATGGCAGATATCGAACGAGTACACGTCGTTTTTAAAACTCATCTGGATATTGGATTTACAAATTTAGCTGCACAAGTAACGAATCAGTACATGGAGGAATATATCCCCAAATCCATTGCTTTATCTGAACAGTTAGAAGCGGAGGGTGGCAGGGAGCGGTTTATCTGGACGACAGGCTCATGGCTAATCCGCCATTATCTGGACCATGCACCGGAGGAAGCGGTTAAGCGGATGGAACGAGCCATTGAACACGGCCATATTGCTTGGCATGGTCTGCCCTTCACGACGCATACGGAATTACTGGATTCTGGGCTGTTTCGGTATGGCTTGTCCATCTCCCAAGAGCTTGACCGACAATACGGCAAACAGACGATCGCAGCCAAAATGACCGATGTACCCGGTCACACCGTGGGAATCGTTCCACTTATGCAGGAGGCAGGCCTCATGTATCTGCACATCGGCGTCAATCCAGCATCCATGCGTCCTGATGTGCCAAGGTTGTTCCGCTGGCAAGCTGAATCAGGTGCTGAAATTCTGGTCAACTATGCCAGCAATTACGGCGAGGCGCTTGAGATTGAGGGTTTGAAGGATGTCTTGCTGTTCGCCCATACCGGAGATAATTGCGGGCCTCCTACAGCTGAGGAAATCCGTCAGCAATTCCGTGAGATTCAGAGCAGATATCCGGGTGCTGAGATCATTGCCTCCACCATGGATGCTTTCGCCCGCAGGCTGGAGGAAGTTCGGCACCAATTGCCGATCTTGCGCGAGGAGATTGGCGACACTTGGATTCATGGCGCAGGAACCGATCCACTCAAGCTAGCCAAGCTTCGCCAGCTTGAGCGACTCCGCAGCGGTTGGATCGAGCAGGGGCAACTTGCCGAGGACAGCGCCGAGTGTAAGGGCATGAGCGAAGCGATGTTGCTGGTAGCGGAGCATACCTGGGGGCTCGATGTGAAGAAATGGCTACCCGATTTCCGTAGTTACGCGAAGGCGGATTTCCAAGCTGCCCGTCTGCTGGATGTTATTGATGTGCATGATGTACCCGCCAAGTTCAGCTATATCAGTGCATTCGCGATGGATGAATTTGATCAGCAATCCAGCGGGTTGTTCGCTGCTGAGGAAAGTCAACGCTCCTATTCGATGATGGAGAAGTCCTGGGCAGAGCAACGACAATATCTAGATCAAGCCGTTTCTGCGCTTGAGCCAGAGCGGCGAAAAGAGGCCCTAATTGCCTTTAAAGAACTTGAACCGCAGCAAATGAGCATGAGCACAGGTGAGAGGTGCCAAACGAATACTTCTTATCGCTGTGGTGGATATGAACTGGCTTTTGCCGAGGACGGCTCAATCTCGCAGCTTAAGGATATGAACGGCAAGGTCTGGGTCGACGAGTCCAATCATTTCGGTGGCTATGTCTACGAGACGTTCGGCACGGATAGCTACAACCGTTATTTCCGGACCTATATGCAGAATTTGCCTGTGACCCATCCTTGGGCGGATGCCGATTTCAGTAAGCCGGGCTTTGAATTCGTGCGCCCGCTACCAACTCAGCGAGCCTATCACCCTGTCTTGGAAGACTTACGACTCGTGAGCAGTGGCTTGAATGATCGGTTCCTGCTCCGCCTGCGGATGCCCACAGAAGCTTACGAACAATACGGGGCACCAAGAACACTTGAACTCGAATACACCATCAACCACCAAGAAGGTACCATTGATGTTACCTTGCAGTGGTTTGGCAAAGATGCTAATCGGCTGCCGGAGGCTTCATGGTTTAACTGCGGACTCAAGGTTGATAATCCTAACCTATGGAAGATGGACAAGCTAGGTAGTCTTGTTTCTCCTCTGAATGTCGTCAAGGACGGCAATCGTAACCTGCACGCCGTTGATAGCGGTGTCATCTACCAAGGTGGGGATGGGTTCGCGATGATCGAGACGTTGGATGCTGCGCTTGCCGCTCCTGGGCAGGGACGACTGCTCCAGTTTGACAATACGTTTGCTCCACTGGATCAGGGCTGGCATTTCAATCTGCATAACAACATTTGGGGGACTAATTTTCCAATGTGGTATGGAGAAGATGCCAAATTCCGCTTCCGCCTGCACCTGAAATCATTTCAAAAATGATCCTGAACCTGCGCAATGAATGGACTTTGGAGAGGAGAGACTGAAATGAAGCTTCATTACGATAAACCAGCAACCGTCTGGACAGAAGCGCTTCCGATCGGCAACGGCCGACTGGGGGCGATGATCTTTGGCGGCGTAGAACGGGAAACGATTGGTCTGAACGAGGACACCTTATGGTCGGGCTTTCCCAAGGACGGTAACAATCCCGAAGCGAGGGAGGTTCTGCCCAAGGTAAGGAAGCTTGTGGAAGCGGGTAATTATACAGAAGCGGACCGTTTGAGCAAAAAAATGATGGGGCCGTATACCCAATCCTATCTGCCCTTCGGGGAATTACTGCTCCGGTTCGACCACGGTGATATCTATCACTCATACAAACGGACGCTTGATTTGGAGAACGCCTTACAACGAGTCGAATATGGGGTCGGGGGCATCACTTATACGCGGGAAATTTACGCTTCCTACCCTGATCAAGTTATCGTACTACGGCTAACCGCCAGTGCTCCAGGGGCTCTAGATGTACATGCCCGTCTGGATAGCGTGCTTCGTCATACAGTCTCGGCTGCTCACGACTCATCCGTGATGAGGGGAATAGCTCCAGAGCATGTCGATCCGAGTTATTACCAGACGGATAAACCTGTCGTCTATGGTGCTGCGGAGGTTACCGAAGCGATGCGCTTCGAAGGTCATTTGACTGCTAAAGCAGAGGACGGTAATCTGACCATCGATGGAGAGGGTATCCATCTGCTCGGCGGCACAAGTGTGACGTTCTATTTTAGTGCCGCTACAAGCTTCAACGGCTTCGACCAGCTTCCGGGAAGCCAGGGAAAAGACGCAAACGCTGCGGCTGTGGCCTTCTTGGAAAGCGCAATCGGCAAGTCCTACGCCACCCTGCGGGAGCGGCATATCGCTGACTATCGCTCGTTATTTGACCGGGTAAAGCTACAACTCGGTACGCCCATGGCACCAGAAGATATGTCAACCGAGAAGCGGATCACGACATACGGTGCGGATGATCCCGGTCTAGTCGAGCTGCTCTTCCACTATGGCCGTTATCTGCTGATCGCTAGCTCGCGTCCGGGGACGCAGCCGGCGAATCTTCAGGGCATCTGGAATGCGTCCACTCGTGCACCATGGAGTAGCAATTGGACGCTGAATATTAACACGGAGATGAATTATTGGCCGGCGGAGACCTGCAATCTGGCGGAATGTCATGAGCCGCTGTTGGCGTTCATCCGCAATCTGGCGAAGAATGGAGCGCAGACGGCTGAGGTCAATTACGGCACGCGGGGCTGGACCGTACATCATAATTCCGATATCTGGGCGCAGACTGCCCCGGTGGGTGATTACGGGCATGGAGATGCCGGTTGGGTGCTCTGGCCGATGGGTGGCATTTGGCTGGCCCAGCATCTGTGGGAGGAACAAGCAGGAGAAGATTAAAGGAATGGATCGTTCCGATGAGATCAAGAGGTATGGTGACGACCCAGGCGATCAGGAAATACAGCCAGGCGATCTGTACGAGTTCTAGTCTATATTTGTTGATATAGACTTTTTTGTTATTATCGATTAAAGCTTCCACACTTTCTATGCTTTCTATCGCTATCTTGACCGCTTGGGAATACTCCACGCCATTCGAAGTAAGATCCAAAAGCTTAGCTTCAAGGTTACTGAGGATTTCATCCTTTAATTCTTTCATTTGTTTATTTGTTTTCAGTAGCGTTGCATTAAAC
>JAIMBU010000292.1 GCA_023511325.1 Gorillibacterium sp. | reverse complement strand
TGTTTTATATGCTAACATAATTAGAAATGGATCGTCAATTAAGAAAAAATGCCAGTCGGTGTCCTTAAGCGTAGTGAGTTTCTCGCTAGAATGAACAACCCCATTCTTTTTTTACGATAGATTATAGAGGAGTGAATAGCATGGCAGATGTATCCCTCAATGAAACAGAAGCAACTTTAGAGCAACAATTAATTGAAATACGGCGGGAGCTCCACCGAGAGCCCGAATTATCGAACGAGGAATTCAAGACAACTGCCAAGCTTCGAGAGTGGCTGAACACGCATGATATTCGTATTCTCGACTTGCCGCTTGCCACTGGTTTGGTTGCAGAGATTGGCTCAGGTGCAGGCCCCATTATCGCGATTCGCTCGGATATTGATGCATTGCCGATTGAGGAGCAGACCCATCTTCCGTTTGCCTCGATAAATCCAGGAGTGATGCACGCCTGCGGCCACGACTTTCATGCCACAGCCATTCTGGGAGCGGCCTTTCTGTTGAAATCCCGTGAGTCCAAGCTGCCAGGCAAGGTACGGATTCTTTTCCAAGCGGCTGAGGAGACGGGGCATGGAGCCAAAGCAATCCTAGCATCAAGTGGGCTTGCTGATGTCTCAGCCATATTGGGCCTGCACAACAATCCCGACCTGCCGGTAGGAACCTTCGGCACAAGAACCGGCCCATTTACGGCTGGGGTTGATCGCTTTGTGATCACCGTTCGTGGTACCGGCACTCACGCAGCCACCCCTGAGCGCGGTGAGGATACGATTGTGACGACGGCACAGATCATCACAGCACTACAGACGATTGCCAGTCGTTTAACGCCGGCAACCGAACCACTTGTGCTGAGTGTCACTCAAATTCATGGGGGTAACACGTGGAATGTACTGCCTGAGCTCGTGAAATTAGAAGGTACGGTCCGCACCTACAATGAAGAGGTTCGGCAACTCATCCCCGATAAGATCACCCAGATTATTCAGGGAATTGCTGCCGCAGCAGGAGCGATTGCTGAACTACAGTGGTATCCAGGTCCACCCGCTACAATCAACGATGCCCACTGGGCTAATTTCTCCAAAGAAATAGCCACGCAGGCCGGATATCAGGTAGTCGACTTAGCCCCACAGATGGGCGGCGAGGATTTCGCCTTTTACTTGCAGCAAATACCTGGCGCATTCGTGAATATTGGCACAGGCCGCCCTTATTCCCTGCATCATCCGTCCTTTGACATTGACGAAGCGGCGTTGCTGCCGGCTGCACGGTATTTTGCTCTGTTGGCGGAAGCGGCACTGAACAAGCTCGACCAAGCATAGATCACCATCACCTATGAGAGAGAAAGTGAGGAGCCACTAATGATTGAGTTGAGAGATGTATATAAGACGTTTCAGCGTCAGGAAATTCTGAACCACGCCCTCAAAGGGATCAGCCTAAAGGTGGAGAAGGGTGATATCTTTGGTGTCATTGGCTATAGCGGAGCAGGCAAAAGCACCCTGATTCGTCTGGTTAATTACTTAGAGCGCCCAACGAGTGGTCAAGTGCTTGTAGCTGGACAGGCCTTAGAAGCGTTCAATGCTCAAGAATTGCGCGGAATTAAAAAACAAATTGGCATGATATTTCAACATTTCAATTTGTTAGAATCAAAAACCGTGTTTAATAACGTGGCTCTCCCGCTGATCCTCTTGAAAAAAAGCAAAAAGGAGATCCATGAGCGAGTAACCGAATTGCTCGCGTTTGTCGGCTTAAGTGACAAGACCAAAAGCTACCCCAACGAGTTATCCGGTGGTCAGAAGCAACGTGTCGGCATTGCCCGTGCACTTGCCTCCAATCCTTCCATTCTCCTGTGTGATGAAGCAACGTCAGCACTGGACCCGCAGACGACACGATCCATTCTGCAATTACTGCGGAAGATTAATGCGGAGTACAATATAACCATTATGATCATTACGCATGAAATGACGGTTATTCAAGAGATTTGCAATCGGGTCGCGGTGATGGAGGATGGTGAGATCATTGAGCAGGGAACTGTGCTTGAGGTGTTTGGAAGTCCACAACACCCAACCACACGTAACTTTGTCCGCACGGTTATCCATGACAGTATCCCGGATAGTGTCCAAAGAACACTAGAGGGCGAAGGGGGGCAACAGCTTTTCAAATTGGAGTTTATCGGTCAGATTGCCTCTGTTCCGATTATCAATAGCTTAATCCGCCAGTTCGATCTGAGCGTTAATATCTTATTTGCCACGATGACTGAAATTCAGGCAACCGCCTTGGGCAGTATGATCATCCAACTGAAAGGTGAGACTGTGATTGTCCGGCAAGCGGTGGCTTTTATGGAAGAGCAGGGTGTCTTGGTTAAGGAGGTGTTAGCAGGATAATGTTATCAACAACCATCACTTTGGATCAGTTCCTACAGTCCATCTATGAGACGATTTATATGGTAGGTTTCTCCCTGCTCATTGGTTCTTTGATTGGCATTCCGCTCGGCATTCTCCTGGTTGTGACTCGGAGCGGCGGTGTCCTCCAGAATAAAACGCTGTATGCCATTCTTAATCCGATCATCAACATCGTCCGCTCTCTACCTTTTATCATTCTCTTAGTGGCCATCATTCCCTTAACACGGTTTATTGTCCATACATCGATCGGAACGAATGCCGCTATTGTTCCCTTAATTCTATATATTGCCCCCTACATCGGTCGACTGGTGGAAAACTCTTTACTTGAAGTTAATCCAGGTATTCTTGAGGCAGCAGAGGCGATGGGCGCGACCCCCTTCCAAGTCATTCGGCTTTTCCTCTTGCCTGAAGCATTCGGGTCCTTAATTCTAACCTTAACCACGGCTACGATCGGCTTAATTGGTGCAACTGCAATGGCGGGAACAGTTGGTGGCGGTGGGGTCGGTGACTTAGCCATTGTCTATGGCTATCAACGTTTTGATACTTTTCTTATGGTGATTACAATGATTGTACTGATTATTTTCGTTCAAGGAATTCAATCCCTCGGCAATTGGTTGGCTCGTCGAGTGCGGCGCAATTAGGTCATACTGGTGTTATGGTTAACGCTTTTCTTGAATATGAAGTTCAACCCATTTTATGGTCCAAAAGAAATGAGCATATTAATCAATTAATCGGATAAACGCGACAGAGTCTTCTTGAGATAACAACGATATGCCGACGGTCCGCCTCGACAACATAAAAACAAGCTGGCACAATGTGCCAGCTTGTTTTTATGTCCTTTTACTTCATTGGAATTTGGCCTTCTGGTTTCGTTCCTCCTCCGCCACCTTGCGGTCTATTTCCTCCCCCGCCGCCTCCTGGTCCTTGATTGGTGTTAGCGGTCGTTACTCCCGATTCGTTTAACCAGGTTACGCTGCTTACGATCTTAAATTCAACGACCTTTGTTCCTCCTTCATATGCACCGTCCGCATAATATCCGTTCGTTTCGCTACCGGTTGCTGTTCCTCCCGAGTAGAGTGTGTAAGAACCATCTTTTTTCAGATCTGGCGAACTGATCACCACTGCCGAATAATTCTTGGTCGGTGCAAAGGTCAGGATATTATTGCCTGCGCTGTCTTCCAAGTGAACGATGGTTCCCGCCTGCTGTGCTTCGGTAAAATTCATCAGCATAGAGAATTGGCTCGATGCTTCTGATGGCGCTTGAGCCATTCCTGAGCTTCCCGCCGCTACCAGGAATCCACCGCTCATCGTGAAATCTCCGTCATAATCCAATGCACCATTGCCGTCATTGGTTGGGCCACTGACGACTACGGTACCGCCGCTCATCGCCATGGAGCCATTCGAATCCAATCCGTCGCCGGCGGCATCAACGGTTAATGTGCCGCCACTGATTATCAGCAGGTTACTACCAGCGGCGCTGAACCCATTCTGTCCCTGACGCCCATCCATTGATGATCCGTCATTACCGCCCGCAACGTTAACTCCGTCATCGGAGGCAACAACATGAGCTTCACCACCAGAAATCGTGATATTCGCTCCCTCGATCCCTTCATAGCTTTTGGTAATCACGATGACTCCGCCTGAGATTGTCACCAAGGCATCCGCATGAATTCCGTCATCACCAGAAGTAATATCGAGATCGCCACCCGTTACCGCAACATTACCGTTACCGTGTAGAGCATCATCGGCAGAATCGATGGTGAAGCTCCCGTCATTAATCGTTATGTCTCCACCGGCTTTCAGCCCTTTAGCACTTGGCGTTTCCGTTGTCGTTTGAACAGTTTCCGTCGCCGTTGCCTTTCCATCCCCTTGCTCGCTGGATTGGTTCGGATTATTTCCCATCGGGCCTTGTCCCCTATCGCCCGTCTTCACTTCGCCGTTCTCATTGCCTCCACCCGTAACCATGGTGTAGGTTCCTCCAGCGATCAACATCGATGTTTCGGCTTGGATGCCATCGCTACCAGCTTTAATATCAAACGTTCCTCCCGCAATGCTAATAAATCCTTTCTCAGCATCTTCGTCGTTGGTTGATTTAATCCCGTCTCCTTCGGCAATAATGGTTATCTTCCCTTCTTGAACGGCGACCATATCTTTACCAATAATCCCGTCATCCGCGGCCTGAATCGCAATTGTTCCTGTCATCATTCTCAGCTCATCTTTGCTTGTGATTCCATCTTTATATTTTGCCGTCACCGACAGCTTACCGGTTCCATTGATCGTCAGATCGGATTTACTGAAGATGGCCGCACTGGGCTCATCGGTTTCAGCATCCGCGAATACGTAGGTTGCTCCATCCGCAACGACGTTCTCCGTACCTTCCGCCAATGTGATGATCGTCTTCTCTGCTTCCTTGACGTAGATCGGGGCACTGTCGCCGTCATGAATCTCCACTCCGTTTAAGACTAGTCGAACAGTCCCTTCATCCTGAACATCAACCACAATCTGCCCATCACTCAGCTTTCCGCTGAGGACATAGGTTCCTGCTGCGTTGATCGTTACCGACCCGTCCTTGGCTTCCGCTCCTGCTCCGTCGATTGTTCCACTCGTTCCAGCCAGCGTAATAGCGGTTGAAGTCTCGGTAGTCCAAGCCGTAACATTATCTTCTGCATCAAATGTGAGCAACTTTGCGATGTCGATACTGGCTTGCTCAGCAGTAGCAACGGTTGTGCTTTGCTCCGCTGTTGTTGCAGTAGCGGCTACACCAGAC
>JAIMBU010000291.1 GCA_023511325.1 Gorillibacterium sp. | reverse complement strand
CTACTTACCTTGAAACGAATTACCCTACAGCCGCCATTCTCACTATTCCTGAGGTGACAGTTGAAGAGCTTGTCCAGTATGTCAAACAAAAACTCGGGCTTTCCTCCATTAGGATGGTTGGTGACCTGACCGCTCGATGCAAGCGTGTGGGGGTGCTGGCTGGTTATAGAGGCGGCGGGGTTCAAGCCGTTCCGCTTTTCGATAAGGAGAATCTGGATGTCATTCTATATGGAGAAGGACCGGAATGGGAGACTCCTGAATATGTGCGGGATGCCGTATACCAAGGAAGTCAAAAAGCTTTGCTCGTGTTAGGGCATGCCGAAAGTGAAGCACCGGGAATGAAATATTTGGCGGTTGCAATTAAGCAGTATCTTCCAGATATTCCTGTTCATTTTATAGCGGAGCGTCCTGTTCTTTCAATCGTCTAATTTCACAAGTATAGCCTAATGATGACACAAGAATAGCGGTCACCGACTAAACGGTGACCGCTATTCTTTAATCGTGCAGGCTGATGATTTATTCTAAGCAACGCGATTGTTGAAACTGAAACCACTTCAAATGAAATTGACTGCCCGGCAGGAATATAAAGGTTACCGTTTGCGGGCCGGTTATCGGCTCCAGTGCGAATTCTCGTTCACAGTAATCGTCGGAGTAGGCGAACTCCACAAGCTGTTTGGTTTCACCTTGGGGACTGCTGAACAAGATGTGGAGGGTATTCTTATCAAGCGGTGAATGGCCGCATATCACGAGTTTCTTACTTCCCACCTCGCCAAAGTCCATATCTTTATAGACAAGAGAGACGTTGTTGCCAATATCCTCTATTGCCTCGTCCGTAAGCGTAAAGGAATCCCCATAGATCTGGTTATTATCAAGAGCGTTAAGGCGTTCATAGGCCTTCAGCGCTTTTGAGAATTGGAATCCTTTCAAATGGATTTTTCGGTGCAAAACAAAGCACAGAGATGTAACGCCCCGCAATCGTTTGGGTAATTGATAGGTTTCTTCCTGATAAACATTCCATCTTGACGGCTTTTGATAGGTTACCCGCGAGAGCATAGCAGCGTTTTCTTCTCCAGGGAGACCTTCCCATATTTCGATCGGAAACTCATCACCATCCAAGGAGAAGATCGGGAGGGTGATTTTGTCAGAGCCATCTTTTCCAAAATCGATTTTTTCAAAGTAGATCTGGCTTTCCCCGTCTCTCGCTGTAGCGACTCCCCTTTCATTGCCGTTCGTCAGGTTCTGGCTCGTGCCTTTATGGTAACCGGCTGATACGAACTCATATGGATTTAAATAGGCTTGTCCGAGGCCGGTGATATGAAATTCCATTAGGGAATAGAAGCGGATTTTATCAGAGCCATTCTTCGTTCCGCAGCGGATATAAATATCCCCGTCTCCCAAGGCTGTGATGACTGCTTCTTGCCCATTCGCTTGAAGGTTGGCGATATTGGTGTCAATACCGGCTGCATTGGTAATCCGCCAATGCACCTCTTGATCAGTGGCGCTCATGGGATGGATTCTCACCCTGACCGGGAGGGAATTGTTTTCTTTCTGAAGCTGATTGCCCCCCGGACAGATGATTTCCAGTTTGCGGACAGGAATTTCAGCGCTTTGCCCACCTTCATGTTCCTGGTAGGCATTCACAGGTTTGATTGGGTAATAGGCATAAAGTGAAATTTCATCGTTCGTGCCGCAAGCCGGCTTCGGCGGAACGGACAAAACGGTAAGCTCGCCTGATTTTAGCCCACTAGATGCAGCCCGCACCGTTAAGGTGCCGGTCTCTGCGGTGCTGGCGATGACAGCAAGGATCTTGCCGCTAAACAGCTTGCGACTGGTGCCTTTATACGAATCATAATCCGTGCTGTCTCCATTATCCAAACCTACCAGACGACCAGGGCCTTCTATCGTCAGATGAATCTGGTTATTCGCATTTTCTACCGGATGCCCTTCCCGATCTATGGTGGAGATTTCAACAAAGATTAGATCGGAGCCATCTGCTGCTAGTGTTTGCTTGTCGGAAACCAGTACTAAAGCGTCCGCATCCCCGAAAGAGGATTTCATATCCATCGCAATCACAGTATTCTTCTCATCATACGCAACCGCCCGTAGCACGCCTTGCGTGTAAGGAAGCTGCCATTCCCCTAATAGCTTTTGACCATGAGCATGATCTATGGTGAAAGTGCCCAGCGATACATCGTTAAAGAATAATTCAATCTTGGGTGCATTGGAGCAGACCCGCACATCGATTAACTGCAAAGCGGAGAAGTCCCAATACGGAAAGATGTGGATCATCGGGTTTACTTTATAATCGGTCCATTCCGCTTGATAGATGTAGAAGGAATCCTTCTTGAAGCCTGCCGTATCCAGCTGTCCGAAGTAAGAATTTTTAGTGAAATAAGGAGTCGGTTCCCCGATGTAATCAAAGCCGGTCCAGAGGAACTGTCCGGGTGAATACGATGCATCCCGATCGGCGATAATGCAGCTTTCTGTGTTCCTCGCTCCCCAACTGGTGGAGCTGTTTCCCAAGGAGGAGCATTGTTCATCGTCATCGGCTAATACAGACTGGGCCAGCGGGAAGTGATAAATCCCCCTGCTTTGAACCGTTGAGGCGGTTTCGCTACCATAGATAATCCAATCGGGATGCTCTTTATGGTGGAGATCATAATATTTCTCTGCATAGTTATAGCCGGCAAACTTTACGAGATCGGCACACTTCTGGGCATTCTCCCAAGGCATGTAGTTAGAGCCGAGGGTAACAAATGCATTGGCTTTAGGATCATGGACCTGCACCATATCTCGCAGCTCCCTTGTTAATTCCTGCCCGCGGGCATCGGCATGGGTGTCATAAATTTCATTTCCGATACTCCACATTAACATGCTGGGGTGGTTCCTATCCCGGCGCACCCAACTGGCAACATCTTTCCTCCACCACTCCGCGTAGAATCTAGCGTAGTCATAGGTCGTTTTCTTTCGTTCCCACACATCAAAAGCCTCGGACACGATGAGCACGCCCATTTCATCGGCTAACTCCATTAATTCAACAGCAGGCATATTGTGAGTGGTGCGAATGGCGTTTACGCCCATTTCCTGCAAGAGTACAATCTGTCGCCTCAGTGCCGCTTTATTAACAGCGGAACCCAAACAACCCAAATCGTGATGCTGGCAGACCCCATGGATTTTTACATGCCGGCCATTGAGAAAAAAACCCATCTGGCTATCAAATTCCAGGGTGCGAAAACCAAAATTTTGAATTTCTTCCTCGATAACTGAATCATCAGCTAACAGTTCAGTTTTCAGCTTATAGCTATAAGGCTTGTCTATATCCCAAAGTACCGGATTATCAACCGGAAGGCAGGAATTGACGCATACGGTTTTAGCGAATTCAGCGAGGATTATAGATTCGACTTGGGCAATCAAGGTTTCAGTTGCATCCAGAATACTGTGGCGGAGCTTAAGGATGGCTGAAGAGTCTGATCTCTCCCCTGACACGATCTCGACATCCACATCCACGACCCAGGAACCTTCGGTCTTCTTGGTAGCAATATAAATTCCGTCCGCAGCCATATGGGTGTCAGGGAAGGATTTCAGCCAAACCGTCCGATAAATCCCCGCACCCGAATACCACCGGGAATTAGGAGACTCATAAATAACCTGGACATAGATTTCGTTGATACCTACCGTTATGTAAGGAGTAATGTCCAATTCAAAGCTGGAATAGCCGTATTTCCAGGTTCCTGCCGGGTGGCCATTGACATAGAGGGTGGAATTCATGTAGACGCCTTCAAAGTTGAGAGACAAGCGGGTATTTGGGACCAATTCGGCCAAGGTAAGGGTTTTGCGATACCAGCCTTCCCCGCTTTCATATAAATGATGAGTGTCATAAATCAACCAATCGTGAGGCAGCGTTACCGGCGTCCAGGCGAAGTCACCTGCTGCCACGGTTTCCAAAACCGTATGGAGTGGTTGTTTAGAAAAAAACCAATCGTTGTTAAATTTTCTTTTCTGACTCATGAGTGCAGACTCCTTTTTCCCCGAAGATGGAAGGTTTATTTAAAGGTGAGCATGATTGTTGTGAAGGCACTTGTACTGGGAGGGAGAACAATTCCTATAGGCTTTGAAAACTCGGTTGAAGGTAGCGAGACTCCCGAAGCCGGACCTCATGGCGACATCCGTAATCGACAGACATGGATCGATCAGCAGTTTTTCCACATGCATAATACGGTGTTGGTTTATATAGCTGTAATAGGACATGCCCATAAACTGTTTAAACAACCGGGCAAAGTGAAATTTGCTGAAGCCAGCAATCGCTGCTAGTTCATCGACCTGGATATCTTCGGTACAGTGTTCGTTCATATAGTTGCAGACTTGCAGGAATTTATCAATATATATATGCTGCTTCTGGCTTTTGGTATGGGAAGAGTGCCGTTCTCCTTTCATCGAATTTCTTCCGAGAATGACAAAAAACTGAATCAGCATAGAGTAAGCGGAGGCTTCTTTAAGCAATGAGTTGCTAAAATATTCATCCATCGTGTTTAGGAGCAGAGATTTCAACGAACGGTGTAGCTCTTCATTTAGCTCGGAAGTAATGAGGACACAGGGGCGGAGTAAATGAAAGGTAGAATCAAATCCGTTCAGGTGATAAAGCAGAGAACAGTCGAATTGGAGGATAATTCGTTCCCCTGAATCGGGAGCAAAGAGCTGATGCACCTCTCCCGAGGGAAGCACGAGAATATCGCCGGGACTCAGCACATATCTGGTGTCATTGACAATAACCGTATAGATATTTTCAAGCGGCATGATAATTTCTGCAGCCGTGTGCCAATGGATAGGGTAATCCTCCGTTTCATGGTTTAAGTAAAGCCGGATTCCTAGATGCTCGTGATAAGAAACTGTTTCCTTGACACCGTTGAGGATTTCAATCATCGGTTATCTATTCCTTTCTCCGAAAATATATTTGCAAGATTCAAATAAATATAATCGCATTCTAAGCAAACCTTCCACATTTACATGTAAAAATAGCAATATTTGAGAAGTAGAAAGCTAAATTTACGAAGAATAACAAGGATAAAGTAGATATAATAAAGCCAATGTAACCGCATTCATAAGTAAAAACCCGCCGCTCGATGAAATTTCACCCTTCAGCTCCGCACTTTAATGAAATCATACCAAGGA
>JAIMBU010000290.1 GCA_023511325.1 Gorillibacterium sp. | reverse complement strand
AAGAATGTACTTAGGTTCTGCAGGGTTTTCTTCAATCTTCCGGCGGATATTTGCCATATTAACACGTAGCGTTTGATTTTCATTTGTATAAGGGCCCCATATCTCTTTGCTGATAAAAGCATGGGTCAAGACCTTCCCCGCATACTTGGAGAGTAAAACAACGATCTTATATTCGATTGGGGTAAAATGAACTTCGTTGCCATCAACCGTAATCAGCCTTTTGGCATAATCAATGACCAGATCTCCAATACTTATCTTCTCTACTTCCGACTGACCCTCACCTTTGATCTTCTGATTATGCCGGATAGCAGTGCGAATTCTGGCAAGGAGTTCCGAGGTACCGAAGGGTTTCGTTACATAGTCATCCGCTCCCAAATCGAGAGCCTCCACCTTTTCACGCTCATGTCCACGAGCAGAAACAACAATAACAGGAATTCCGGTCCATTGTCTGATAATCTTCAGCACCTCTAGACCGTCCAGATCAGGCAAACCTAAGTCGAGCAAAATTAAGTCAGGACTATAGGAAGCTACCATCGATATCGCCTCTCTGCCTGTTTCTGTTCTTAGCACATGGTAATGGTTAGAGTTTAATATAGCCGTAATAAAATTGCTTATTCCACTTTCATCTTCCACGACTAATATGACCTGTTTATTGGTGCTCACTGGTTTATACCCTCCTCAAGCGGCAAAGTAAAACGAAAAACGGCTCCACCGTCTTTATTGTTCGCAGCTTCCATTCTACCATCATGCGCTTTAACAATAGACATACAGATGGAGAGGCCAATGCCCATTCCCCGCGAAGAGTCTACACTCTTCTTACTATTTGTCGCATAGCTCTCAAATAGATACGGGAAATCCTGCTCAGGAATTCCTTCTCCATTATCACTTACCTCAAATACTGCACTGCCTTTGACTTTTTTGATGTTCACATCGATCAATGTATGAGTACCTGAATGCTTAATCGCATTCTCCAGAAGATTTATTAGCACCTGCTCAATCAGCGTACCATCCATGGGAACGAGCAGAAGCTCATCTGGCACCTTTACGGTTATTTTACGATCTTGGAATCTCATCCTAATCCGACTGATGGCTTCGGCCACGATTTCCTCAACCGCTTCAGGTGTTTTCGTTACATTCATCGTACCTTCATTGATGCGAGTTACTGAGAGTAGATTCTCAACCATACGAATCAGCCATTGGGAATCTTCCTTAATATCCGCGAGTAGCTTGCTTTGCGTCTGTTTATCCAAGGAATCTCCGTTCTCAAGTATGGCTGAGCTTGCCCCTAATATCCCCGTTAAGGGTGTACGTAAATCATGAGAGATGGCGCGGAGCAGGTTGCTACGCATCTTTTCTTTGGCGGATTCAATCAGGATGCGTCGTTGCTCATCGGATAGAGTTTGACGCTCCAGCGCCATAGCTACTTGCGAAGCGATCATTCTCAGGAAAAAACGATTGTCTTGACTGAGGGTTTTACCATTGGCGATGGAGATTCCCATGACACCAAGGACATTACCTTGGGATATGACCGGCATATAAAATGCACCCACGCTCCGATGTGTATCTGTCCCTGTCCCCGCACGTTTCTGATTCGTGAATACCCAGTGGGCAACCGCGCGTTGCTCATTCGTATGCATGAAGGAGGAATCAGGATCAGCTGCTGATTGCTTGAAGAAGGTTCCTGTTGAAGAATGAACTGGGTCCTCTGTATAGAAGATGATCGAACGATCAAAAAGCTTTGTAATGTATTCGGTAGTCAAATCTACAATATTCTCAAGTCCTCTGGTGATGAGTAGCTTTTTATTAATTTCATACAGCACCTCAGTCCGGCGCTCTCTCTCCACTGCCAATCTTGCCTGTGTTTTTATGCGAACCGTTAATGCACTCGTAATGAGAGCAACGAGCAGCATGATCACGAATGTAATCGGGTACCCTGGTTGGATCGCATAAAAGGTGTATTGGGGCTCAGTAAACAGGAAGTTATACGCAAGCACACTTATAACTGATCCTACTAAACCATAAGCATAGCCGGATGTAATTCTTGATATAACCAGGACGGACAAGATATACATCATAATGACATGGTCAGATATTTGAAGGGTTCGAAGCCCTATCGATAAGAGGGTCGCCACAGTCAGCACGCTCAGCGTTTTAAATGTATCCGGCCATGAAAAAAAGAGGTTGCTTCCCAACCTATTCTTCTGGTGCGTTCGGTAGGCCTTCTGCACATCGCTATCTGGTATGATGTGTATTTCAATATTGGACAAGCGGGAAATAAGCTTATCCTCAAAGCTCATTTCAAAAAGGCTGGTGAAGGTTTTTTTATTTCGGCTTTTCCCGATTACAATGTTGGTTATGCCAGATAACCTTGCATATTCAGCTACGACTGTGGACACATCGTAGCCGTTAAGCGTTACAATCTGAGCCCCCAGCCGTTCGGCTAGCTCCATGTTTGCTCGAACACTTTTCTTCTGCTCTTCTTTAAAGTTTTCACTTTTTGTTGTCTCCACGTATATGGCTGTCCATGACGCATGAAACGCTTCGGCTGTTCTAGCTGCCCAGCGGATGCATTTCTCCGAGGAGGGGGAAGGGCTGATGCAGACAAGTAATTTAATCCCAACTGCTTTCTCAGACAAACGCCGTTCATGCTGATTATCATGACTGATCCGTTCGGTCGCTTTACGCATGGTGATTTCACGTAATAATCGCAAGTTTTCTTTGGTGAAAAATTGACTTTCTGCTGTAACGGCTCGTTCAGAGCGGTATATTTTGCCCTCGTCAAAACGCTTTAGTAGCTCATCCGGTTCAATATCGATCAATTTGACCTTATCTGCATGATCAAAAATATAATCGGGGATGGTGTCGCGCACATAAATCTGTGTGATGCCCTGTACCGTGTCATGGAGACTCTCAATATGCTGAGCGTTTACCGTCGTATAAACATCGATTCCTGCTCTCAGCAGCTCCTCAATATCTTGATACCGCTTCTTATTCCGCACGCCATCTGCGTTGGAATGAGCCAGCTCGTCTACCAGAATCAATTCAGGCTTTCTTTGCAGAGCAGCATCCAAATCGAACTCACTTAGTTGGACATTCTTATGCATAAAAACCTTTGGCGCAAGCGTAGGCATTCCACTAAGCAGATGGATCGTCTCCGGGCGTGTATGTGGTTCTACATAACCTGCGACAACATCAATGCCGCACTTTAATTGCTCCTGAGCGTCATCAAGCATGGCATAGGTTTTACCTACACCCGCAGCGTAGCCAAGAAAGATCTTCAGCCGCCCCACTCTTTTCTCTTTCGGACGAATATTCTCATACAGTATATCTGAATTCGGATGTTTATCTCCTTGGCTTGTCATATCGTCACCAGCTTAAAGGAATTTTCTCGTAAAATGCAAGAGCTTAAGCTAAGGATCGGCTCTGAATCGATTATACCGCATTGTCGATTAAAAACGTTCCTGCTTTAGTCTACCAACTCCTGCGTGTAATCTGCAACGATCAACACATCCATGTGTCGGGCCGAACGTAGCACGAGCTTGGCAACATCCCCCTGTAGCCATTTACGTAACCTAGAACGTCCAGATTGCCCCATGATGATCTGTGTGCTCTGCAAAACGTCAGATCTTTCTAATAGTAAAGAGGCAACTCGTTTAGGCTTGTCATTAGAAATAACTTCAAAGCGACCTTCTAACCTTTCCGTCAGCTCTTTGAGTGCGTTTAAGCGCTTCTCATGATCAGCTCCACGATGTTGGGTATCTTGAACGTAGAGGACATGCCAAGCTGCCTTTAAGCGATAGGCGATACGGAAGCCACGGCGAATAAGCCGTTCGGCATTACGGCTCAAGGTGACACAAACAAAAATAACTTCTTTACGCCGCCATGGCCCCCGTAGCGATCCATCCCGCTCCCAAGCCTCAAGCCGTTCATCCACATCATCCGCAAGCTCACGTAGGGCAAGCTCGCGCAAGGCGATCAAATTACCAAGCTTAAAGAAATGATTCAAGGCCTGATCTACTTTAGCCATGGAGTATATTTTGCCTTCACGCATCCGTTCTTGCAGTGACTTGGGAGAGACGTCGATCAACAACACTTCGTTCGCTATCTGGAGGATGCTGTCTGGTACGGTCTCACGAACGCGGACACCAGTGATTTTCTCTACGGCATCATTGAGACTTTCCAAGTGCTGAACATTCACTGTGGAAATGACCGAAATCCCAGCGTCGAGTAACTCCATAACATCCATATAGCGTTTTTTGTGCTTGCTGCCCGGCATATTGGTATGGGCCAGTTCATCCACTAGTACCACCTCCGGTCTCAGCCGGATAATTGCCTCGGTATCCATCTCCTGCAAGTTGGTTCCGCGGTACGCCATGTCCAACCGTGCGACACATTGAAGCTGACCAATCTGATCTAGCGTTTCCTTGCGATCATGGGTTTCCAGCAAGCCAATAACGACATCGATTCCGCGCTGAAGCAGATCATTGCCCTCACGCAGCATCTTGTACGTCTTTCCCACGCCGGGAGCCGCGCCGATGTAGACCTTAAATGTGCCGCGCCGAATGGCATCAATCTTATCCAGCACTTCTTGATTGCTTAATCTGTGGTAGACATCCGACTCTTTTTCCCTCCGACTCTGACGGGCAGGTAACACCCGCTCTCCCTCTTGTTCTGCACGATCGGCTACGAAGAAGATATCCACATTGCGGATATGCTTTAGTATATAGCTGGAGATCGACCCTTTGCGGAAGTCCTGCCATACCGTCTGCTTGGAGTGTCCCATAACGATCCGCGTCACCTTGTGCTGGATGGCGTAATCGACCAGTAGCTTGGGGATTTCCCGCTGGAAACGGAAGGACACTTCCTCCATACTGGCACCGATCTTCTCCACTAGCTTCCACAAGGAACGCTTGAAGGTCGCCGCTTCTTTGGATAACGTCAATCCTTGCTTCCAGAAGGTTACGACCGCCAGTTCCCCGTTGAGCCGTTTAGCAATTTGCTGCCCCCGGCGGACATGAATCGACCCGTTCCAGTAGTATTGAGCGGACACCAGCACCTTCTCGGCGATACCCGCAGCCCCTAGTAAACCTAATGCTTCCCGATGCTTCTCCAAAGAACCATTGACATCCTCGGCCACAAGTCGCAAGGCTAATTCACGCAGTTTGCTAATGC
>JAIMBU010000289.1 GCA_023511325.1 Gorillibacterium sp. | reverse complement strand
TGACCATGGTAAGACCACGCTACTTGATGCTATTCGCGAAACAAGTGTTACCGAAGGCGAAGCCGGAGGTATCACCCAGCATATCGGAGCCTATCAGGTTGAAATCAACAATAAGAAAATCACTTTCCTCGATACCCCGGGTCATGAAGCATTTACTTCGATGCGTGCCCGCGGAGCGCAGGTTACAGATATCACCATTCTCGTTGTTGCTGCAGACGATGGAGTTATGCCTCAGACCGTAGAAGCGATTAGTCATGCTAAAGCAGCTGGAGTACCGATCATTGTAGCCATTAACAAGATTGATAAGCCTGGAGCTAACGTTGAGAAAATCAAACAAGCATTGACCGAGTACCAACTCGTTCCGGAAGAGTGGGGCGGAGATACCATTTTCGTCAATATTTCGGCGAAGAATCGGACCAATCTTGAGGAATTGCTAGAGATGATTCTTCTCTTGGCTGAAGTTCGTGAGTATAAAGCTAATCCGAACAAACGGGCAAGAGGTACAGTTATTGAGGCTGAACTGGATAAAGGTAAAGGTCCTGTTGTTCGCGTCTTGATCCAGAACGGAACACTTAAAGTGGGGGACAGCTTTATCGCTGGTGTCTGCTTTGGTCGTGTCCGTGCGATGGTTAATGATAAAGGCAAACGCCTAAAAGAAGCAGGTCCCTCTACACCAGTAGAAATCACCGGTTTGACAGAGGTTCCGCATGCAGGAGATCCATTCCTGGCTTATGAAGACGAGCGCAAAGCCCGTGACATTGCTGACAAGCGTTCAGCTAACCTACGTTTATCTGAAATGGGTGCAAATACTCGTGTAACCTTGGATGATTTGTATAAACATATCCAAGAAGGTGATATTAAGGATCTGTTCGTTATTATCAAAGCAGACGTTCAAGGTTCAGCTGAAGCTCTTAAAAGCTCACTGGAGAAAATTGATGTTCAAGGCGCTCGGGTAAAAATTATCCACTCAGGCGTCGGTGCAATTACGGAATCTGATATTTCTCTGGCTTCCGCCTCCAACGCAATTGTTATCGGCTTTAACGTCCGTCCTGAGCCACAAGCTAGGCTTTCGGCTGACCAGGAAAAAGTTGATGTACGCTTGCATCGGATTATCTACAATGCGATCGAAGAGATTGAGCAAGCGATGAAGGGCATGCTAGATCCAATCTTCAAAGAAAGCATTATCGGACATGCGGAAATTCGCAGCGTGTTCAAGGTTACCAAGGTCGGAACCATTTCTGGTTGCATGGTTACCGACGGCAAGATTTCTCGTGCAGCAGAAGCGCGGTTGATTCGTAACGGTATCGTTGTATTCGAGGGTAAGATTGATTCCTTGAAGCGTTTCAAGGATGATGCTAAAGATGTTGCCCAAGGTTATGAGTGTGGGATTACGCTCGATAAATTCAACGATGTCAAAGAAGGCGACATTATCGAAGCCTTCGTTATGGAAACCGTAGAGAGGTGATATAACTAATGGTAAAAATTCGCCCCGGTAGAGTAGCGGAAGAGTTAAAAAAGGAATTAAGCCAGATTCTGCAAAAGGAATTCAAGGATCCAGGAATAGGCTTTATTACAATCACTGGCGTTGAAATTACGGGTGATCTGTCCGAAGCTAAGGTTTTCCTTAGTGTTCTCGGCTCAGAAGAACAGAAAGTAGCTACACTCCGGGCATTGGCCCGGGGCAAAGGCTACCTGCGTTCTGAAATCGGAAAGCGGATGCGTCTTCGTATCGTTCCCGAGCTGACCTTTAAGATGGATACCTCGATTGAATACGGCAGTCACATACAATCCCTACTCGCTAAGATCAATGACGGGCAGGCTGAAGAATGAGTCCTACCCGGCTACCCTTTAGTGAACAACTAGCTGAAGCTAGCCGCTTTATCCTCAAAGGAGATTATTTCCTGGTGGTGTCCCACGTCAATCCTGACGGGGATGCCATCAGTTCCACTTTGGCGGTGGGTGAGATGCTTGCCCAACTGGGCAAGCATTATATTCTAATTAACGATAATAGCATTCCGGATAAATTTGTTTTTCTAATGGGTAATCGGCAGATTGCTGACTACAGTACTAAACCCCAGCTTCAGTTTGAGCGAATTATCACCGTCGATTGTGCGGATTTTCAGCGCGTCGGTAGCATGAAGGAGCTTTTTACTGCGGGGATTCCACTGCTTAATATTGACCATCATCCAACCAATGATTATTTTGGCTTCGCCCAGCTTATCCAGCCAGAAGCCGCAGCAACGGTGGAGATTTTATATGGATTAATTCAAGAGCTTGGTACGAGCTGGAATCAAGAACTGGCAAGCTTTATCTATACGGGATTGCTTACAGATACGGGTGGATTTCGTTATGCCAACACCACTTCCCATGTGATGAGAATCGCTGCGGAAATGCTGGATCATGGGGCGATGGGTAATGAGATTGCAGATCGGCTATTGGAGCGGCTGACGATGCCGCAAGTACTGCTTTTGCAGAAAGCACTCATTTCACTTTCTTTTGCGCTTCATGGTCAAGTTTCTTGGCTAAGCGTTTCTCACGAGGACATTGGGGAGTTACATGTCAGTAATGAAGACATGGATGGACTAGTTAATTACCCGCGCAATATTTCGGGAGTAGAGGTCGGGATGCTGTTTAAGGAAACGGCGCCTAACCAATTTAAAGTGAGCATGAGATCGGCTGGAAAAGTCAACGTAGCAGAGATTGCTCATTTCTTCGGTGGCGGGGGTCATATTCGGGCTTCGGGATGCACGGTTGAGGGAAGTTTTTTGGATGAAGTTGTAAGTAAAGTGCTTAAAGAAGTGGGGAGAGCGCTGTTATGACCCTTCATTCCTTAGAAGGTGTTTTACCGGTAAAAAAACCGGTTGGCTTCACTTCACACGACGTTGTAGCCAAAGTAAGAAGAATAACCGGAGTACGAAGGATTGGTCACACCGGAACGCTTGATCCTGCGGTGACTGGTGTGTTGCCCCTTTGTATTGGAAGAGCTACAAGAGTTGTGGAATACATTCAGGAGCTTCCTAAAGAATATGAAGCCGTACTTACGGTGGGCTATTCAACAGATACCGAAGATGCCACAGGTCGAGTAACGGAACAAGTGGATAAAGTGGAAATCACCTCTGAGCAGGTAGTACGTATCCTTGCTTCCTATGTAGGGGTTATCGAACAGATTCCACCTATGTTCTCAGCCGTCAAGGTAGATGGCAAAAGACTGTATGAGCTAGCTCGCGAAGGGAAAGAAGTCGAGCGTAAAGCAAGAAAGATCCAAATTTACGAAATTGAGCTTCTTCAAATGGACCTAGATCGGCCTCATCCGGAAATTCGCTTTCGTGCCAAGTGCTCTAAAGGCACCTATATTCGTACGCTGTGCACAGATATCGGTCGCGCTTTAGGATATCCAGCGGTCATGTCAGGTCTTGTTCGGACCTCGACTGGATTCATTCAGCTTTCTCAGTGCTTTGATCTCGAAGAAATTGCTGAGCGGATGGTAAACGGTACATTACAAGGTTGCATGATTCCCGCTGATCAGGCGGTTACCCATATTCCTTCTTATACTGTATCTGAAGCAGAGGCACGTAAAGCTCTTCAAGGCCAGAGTTTACCCATCATAATGACTGACTCACAAAGGTCAGCATCAGAACTCTTTCGGCTCTATGGAAGTTCTATCAGTGATCCTGAGTCTTCCAATAGCTTTCTTGGAATCTTTCGCTATGATGAAGAAAAGAAGCTACTTAAGCCAGAAAAGGTTTTTAATTAGTATCCTTAAGGAATGAGTTTTATTAATGATTCCATTTGTGAATCAACCTCATGCTACACAGAATAAACGATAATGGAGAACCCTCCCATGCAGGTGATTGAACTAAAGCAGCCGTTTGATTTTTCAGCCCGGGATTTACCATCCTCTCAAGTGCTTGCTATTGGAGATTTTGACGGTGTGCATCTGGGTCATCAGGAAGTCATTGAACGCGCATTGAAAAGAGCGAAGCAACTTAAGCTACCGGCGTCGATCATGACCTTTCACCCTCATCCAAGAGAAGTTTTGGGAACAGATAAATATCGGCAGATTTTAACACCACTTCCGGACAAGCTAAAGCTATTCAGCGAAATGGGGATTGAATACACGTATTTGGTATCCTTTGACAAAGAATTCTCTAGCCTCTCACCGGAAGAGTTCGTAACCGAAATGTTATTTAAGCTGAAGATTGAATCCGTTATTGTTGGTTTCGATTTTACCTTTGGACGTAATGGATCAGGTACGGCGGATTCCCTCGCAACACTTTCTGCTGGTCAATTTGCGGTAGAGGTGGTGCGGCCTTATTGCTTTGACGGTAGCAAGGTAAGCAGTACACTCATTCGTGAATGTCTGCAGGATGGACGCCTAGCTGAAGCAAACGCGCTACTTGGACGAAGCTACGCGATAGGCGGAATAATCGTTGAAGGTGAAGGTCGGGGAAGAACCATTGGTTATCCTACGGCCAATGTGGAACTTGCGCTTCCCTATGTTGTGCCAGTAAATGGTGTTTATGCTGTACGTGTCCGACTTGGTAATCAAACCCTTGGTGGGGTAATGAATATTGGTGTGAAGCCAACGTTTACCGGTGAAGGAATTCGCACACTTGAAGTGCATTTGTTTGACTTTACAGATTCCATCTATGGAGAGTCGATTCACATCCAATTTGTTGATCCGCTGAGAGCTGAGCAGAAATTTAATTCTGTCAACGAGTTGATCGCACAGATCGCTGCAGATGCGGATGAAGCTAGAACTTTATTAGGTGGAAAAGTAAACGAGTAAGTGTTCCTAGGTTGCATTTACTTCCCATTAGGGATTGTGGTATACTGTTTTACGGCATTAGTGCCAAACCTCTGCTTGGATTGCGCTCTCACCAGCGTCTTCTCGGCTGTAGGCGATTTATCAAGATTTATTAGAGAAAAGGAGGTGAGCGTAAATGGCATTAACACAAGAACGTAAGGTTGAACTAATCAATGAGCATAAGGTCCACGATACGGATACTGGTTCGCCAGAAGTTCAAGTTGCTATCCTTACCCAGAACATTGTTAACTTAACTACCCATTTTCGTGAACACAAGAAGGATCATCATTCCCGTCGCGGTTTGCTCAAAATGGTAGGACAGCGTCGTAAGCTGCTGGCTTACTTGAAGAAAAAAGACATTAAACGGT
>JAIMBU010000288.1 GCA_023511325.1 Gorillibacterium sp. | reverse complement strand
GCTGTTCAGTTTAGGTTTTGCTGTTTTTTTGTTTATTTTCTTGTCCATCGTTACGCCTCTCTTCATTTGCTAAGTTTCGGTTTATTATAACAACCCCCGTTATTCTAAATAAGAAATGAATGTTACCTATTTGAAAAAAATCTTTACATCATTTCGGCAGAATGCTTTGTAAATGCAAAAAAGCCCCCACCTGATAAAAGGATGAGGACTCCAATTATTTAAATTTTCTTCCGTATTTCATATCGGGCTGAACCTACCTCATCAGCTTCTCTGACAAAGCCACAGCTTCTTCCCGATTGATCGCAGGGGCAGCAATGATTATCCCGTCATCTGAGGTCCAACTGTATGCACCCGCCTTGACTTCTTTTTTCACTAATATAGTTAACGATTCAAATTTGTCATCAATAAATATACTATCATAGGAAAAAGGGCCGGGGGCGTCTTGATCAAAGTAATAGTCAAAGATCGTACCCCGTCCTCGTTTATCAATATTAATCAACACCTTTTTTTGGTCCTCCAGATGAGGAAGTCCCTCGCCTTCAATCTCGATCATTCCTTTAAAGATCTGACTTCCGTTCAGACGCTTCTGTACCGTTCCATTGATCGTTATCGTTACTGGCTCAACATAATCTTGATGAGTCTCCCCAAGCTGACATTGGATTCCCTGCACCTGCAAAGTATAGGGTTTAGAATAGATATACCACAGAAAAAGTACCAGTACCGCGCATGCACCGACAGCTACTGCCAGAGTGACAATTTTAAATTTAGACAGAAAACACACCTGCTTTTCAACGTTTGCTCGGAGACGTTATTCCTGCTTGTGGCTGTCTCCGGTCCCTACTTCTCTCAACCCCATAATAAACCTAGACAAGCTCGTCGGCTTAATGATTAGGAAAGCAGCTAATACAAGCTTCACAGTGGTCACGCCAAGCTCGATCCAAGCTAGGTCGCGGTTACGGTCAAAGGCTTCTGCAACATCCATATGAGAAATCTCAACAAGTTTAGCGATATATCCAAACAAAGCAGGAATATTGTTGACCAGCAAAGTGATACCGATCAAGGCCAGCCCAACTGTATACAACGTATTGTCCCGAATGGATAGGCTGCTGACCTCTGCTTCCTTGTCGCCCAGAATCATCTTGACGATGCGACTGGCCCCAAACCATAACACCACGCCAATTCCAATCAAGATAATTCCGGTCGCCAACATCATAATTAACAAATTCCCCGTTGAGAAAGAGCTTTCTATATCTCCCCAAATGGATGGGTACAGCACTTGGATCATATTCGTCAACTGCTCCAGCCCTCTTATTGCCACATACAAGGCTAGCACACGCACAAGCAAAAATGTAATCTCCTTCAATTTCATAGCCATTCTCCTTTTATCTTAAGAGATAGAAATATTCTACCACAATATTCCTATTGTTATGGAAAATGAATCGGTTTCGGGATAAATGAGGATAACGAATTTTTATAAGGTTAGACGGCACAGGAGCAAAAAAACCACGAGTACCATAATGGTATTCGTGGTTTTGCTCACACTCAACAAAAGGTTATTTTACTGTGGTTGGAAATATAATGGGTAGTTTATAGAATCTAATTGATTCCATTTAACCGGGCCAGTGCCATAATCACTGCACCGTAAGATGCGTCTTTTTTGGCAATTATGCAGTGTAGGTTAGGATAGTGTTGTTTCAGCAGTTCGACAAAAGCAGTTTGCACAAAGGTGACCTTGAGCAGAACACTGCCCGCCATAGCAAGGGTTCCTTCCTGTAGAGAAAGTTTCTCCACTAGAGGAACCACCAGCTCGAGCAAGGAACAAGCGCTTTTCCTGGCAATAGATAGAGCAACTTTGTCTCCTAACGCACAGGCATCTGTCAAAATGGGGGTTAAAGCCGCAATGTCCTTTTTATTGGTGTTTTTATCATAAACAAAACCAACGATCTGTTGAACCGTTTCCATATGAAGCTGCTCATACACCATTCTCGTGATTTCGGTTTGGGGTAACCGACCATCGTATGCCTTGATTACAGCACTGAGTAGCTCCCGACCGATACTATAACCACTGCCTTCATCATCAATGAGGTGACCAAAACCACCCGTGCGATGAGCAAGACCATATTCATTCTTCCCATAACAGATTGATCCCGTACCAGCAATCAGAATGATACCATGCAGATTATCTTGTGCACCATAAAGAGCCGTTTCGTGATCGCCAGTAATGAGCAACCCTCCCTGAAACCCGCACTCTCTGACATTGGCATCCAGTCGAGTGATGACAGTAGGATTGCTAACTCCAGCCGCACCGATGCAGATCTGTACACAATGATCCAAGCCACTGCAAATTTTGGCAATTGTCGCGAAGATTTCTTGGAAAGTGCGACGAATACTAGCCTCGTCCTGTCCATTATAGTTGATAGCACCGGAGGTAAAGGTATGCACCGCGCTTCCTTGCTCATCAGCAACAGTCACCAGCGTTTTTGTGCCGCCGCCATCTATTCCAGCCACATAGCTCATCATGGGTTCACGTCCTTGTCTTACAATGTGATGCTCAACTTACCGATAGGTGCAGTGCTGCCGCTCAGAATTTGGATCAAGGAATCAAATGCTAATGAAGAGTATTCAAAAGCGACGAGGCCACAGATATCTCCGCCCAGCACCTCCAAATCATAAGGACTTCCAAGCGCTATGACAGTTACCTGATGTCCCGCGGTACAAAGTTGGTTTACTAGATTTAACTGACCAGAATTAACCAGCCCATTAACCAGTCCAACCACTACCCGGGAATATTCGCTCACTTGATTTAGGACTTGCTGAATCTCATCCTGGTCAGGATTAATGCTAATCATCTGATGAGCTACCGAAAAAGCGGCAGACATGGTTGCTGGAAAAGATAGGTCTGGATTCACCCGACTTGATGCCATTGTGGAACGATAAGCATAACTTCCCACAAAGACGATGTCTTTATCGTTTTTTTCAATGCTCACTAAGTCCCCGCGCACATGGCAGATGCTTTCCAGACTCATGGCTGCTACTGCTCTACGATGAACCTCGCAGCCCACGATAGATAACTCCGCTCCTGATCGATTACCGTATCGCTGCTTATAATAAAGCACCTTCTCAACCGCTTCATCCAATGTTGTCATAGCCAGATCTCCGGACTGTACGGCCTGTTCAATTAATTCTACTGCCTCTATGACAAGCGAGGGTGTATGACTAATATAAACCATGTGAACACCCGCCTTTAAAGCAGCCAAAGCGCCTTGTGCCGTGCCATAAACCTTTTGGATGGCATCCATTTCAAGGCAATCGGAGATGACAAGTCCATGATAGCCCATCCTGTTTTTTAACAAGTCCGTGATAATGGTTTTAGACATCGTCGCGGGAACTTGCTCTAGCTCAAGGGATGGAAACAGAATATGGGCCGTGGTGATACATTCCGCTCCGCTTTCTATCGCAGCAAGAAAAGGCTTTAACTCCAAATTCATGAGTTCCTCTAGGGATTTATCAATCACTGGCAGTCCCAAATGAGAGTCTACTGAAGTATCTCCATGACCAGGAAAATGCTTGATAGAAGCCAACACTCCCCCATCCTGTAATCCCTTCATCATCTGCAATCCATATTCTTTCACAACCTCAGCCGTGTCCCCGTACGAACGCACATTGATCACTGGATTTTGTTTGTTATTATTAATGTCCAGCACAGGAGCCAAATTAAGATTAATTCCTAACGCAGTCAACTCAAGTGCAGTAATACGACCGGCAGTATAAGCATTTCCCGAGCGGCCGGTAGAGGCAATAGCCATAGCTCCAGGAATATTGACAGCATCCACGGACAGGCGTGTCACCCTACCGCCCTCCTGATCAATGGATATCAAAGCTGGATATCCCGTATTCTCCTTAATCAAGCGCTGTAGTTCTTCACATAATGCTTTGAGTTGGTCTGCATTCTCCACATTGTAGGAGAACAAAATGATGTTGCCGATTTTATAATCCGTAATCAAGCGCCTCAGCTCATCTGTCATTTTCGCTTCTGGAAATCCGGTAACGACTAGCTGACCTATTTTTTCTCTCAGCGATAAATGATTCATCCCATGCTTCTCCTTAATACAAATGATATTGCTCCTTGACCTGGATAAATTCCCGACTCTCCTCACGGAATTGCGTCAATAAAGCCGCAAGGTCTACTGATTCGTCGCGGTAAAGCTTGTCTCCGCACAACAAATCAATAAAAGGTCTGGCGTTTTCCTTCAGAGGGGGCAGAAAAGAAAATGGCTCATAGAGCTGCTTGATCGTATAGAGCAGAGTAATACCGATTTCCACAGCGTGTATGGCATGGGCATCCGTAACATAAAGCTGCACACCACCACATAGCTCGCCTTGGTGTTTAGAAAAAGTCGGTTTAAAATATACCGGGCGGAAAAGCACCCCAGGTAGCTTCTTCCGCTTCATTTCATCCGCTAACTGCTGAGCATGGATAAAGGGTGCCCCTACGATTTCAAAAGGAAAGGTTGTTCCTCTGCCTTCCGAAATATTGGTACCCTCAAATAAACAAGTACCACTATAAAGCAGTGCGGAATCGAAACGCGGGATGCCCATGGAGGGCTGCACCCAAATCCGGTTAGTATCTGGGAATTGCATCCTGCGCTCCCAGCCATCACAGAGCACCACATTCAGTTGACAATTCCACTTCATCTGGTCATTGGCCATCGTAGCCACTTCACCAGCAGTCAGCCCATAGCGCACACAAAGCGGATAATTGCCAACAAAAGATTGATAGCCCTGCTTGAGAATATTCCCTTCCACAGTCAAGCCATCCAGCGGATTGATCCGATCAAGAACGACAAATTCTTTGCCAGCTTTCGCACAATCCTCCAGAGCATAGAGCATCGTATAGATAAAGGTGTAATACCGTACTCCCACATCTTGAATATCGTATACAACCAGATCTACCTGATTTAACATTTCCTCTGTTAAACGTTTGGAATCCTGACGATACAAGCTATATACAGGCACACCCGTAATCGGGTCCAGATAGGTATCTACAAACGCACCTGCATCCTGATCTCCGCGTACACCATGCTCTGGCGAAAAAAGGGCGACAAGATTGAAATTCTCATGCAGAATTTCAATCGTTGATATAAAATCATGGGTTAATCCGGTTGGGGACGTAATC
>JAIMBU010000287.1 GCA_023511325.1 Gorillibacterium sp. | reverse complement strand
GTCCTTACTCAGTCTGATCTTTATGATCATCGCCACACAGAATTGGATTTTTGCCAGAATGACGATTTATTTCTCCCTATACCAATTAATCATGATCACTTGGATGGTTAAATCCTTTTATCGAAAGGATCAGAAGCTCGTTTACCTTGCGATCCTTGTGTTTTATTTTATCTTTTTCCTTTACGACAATGTATTTATCCTGCAATTGCAATACCAAAGTGACTACTTGCTATTTTAAACAATAGAAGGGGGCAGACGCGATGGATAACACGGAACAGATTCCACGGATTGTCCATTATTGCTGGTTCGGGCGAGGCAAAAAGCCAAGCCTGGTGCAGAAATGCATGAAAACGTGGCAGAAGCACCTGAGTGACTACCAGTTCATGGAGTGGAATGAAGATAACTTTGACATCAATAAAGTCCCTTTCGTCCGGCAAGCCTATGAAGCTCGCAAATATGCCTTTGTCAGTGATTATGTCAGGCTACACGCTTTGTATCAGCATGGTGGGGTCTATATGGATACGGATGTAGAGGTGCTGAAGCCACTTCAACCCTTTCTCCATCATTCGATGTTCTCAGGCTTTGAGGACAATTCCTATGTTCCCGCTGGGCTGATGGCAGCTGTGAAGGAGCATCTGTGGATTGGTGAATTGCTTGATGAATATCGAGCAAGATTATTTCTGCGACCCGATGGATCGTATGATCTGACCACAAACACAACAGCGACGACACGCAATTGCTTGAAGCATGGGCTGGTGGCCAATGGGCTATATCAGGTTTTAGCCAATGGGCTGACCTTTTATCCCCGCACCTACTTTTCACCCTATGACTACATTAACGGAGCCAATTATATAACCGAGAATAGCTATGCGATTCACCATTTTGCTAAGTCCTGGCTACCCAAGCATGTAAGACTTCGCAGCAGCATCAAGCTGGTTGTCAGTCGGCTGACGGGTCCTGAATTTATCGGAAGAATGCGTAAGCTGCTCTCCCCATCCGGTGGTAAAAGCTAAAATACCAAAAGCAGATTTTTCGCCAAATAGAAAATAAACAGAGCAGAAGCGTTGCCAGAAAGGGGTGAGTAGATGAAGAAACGCCTGCTGTTTGTCACCCAATATCTGCACACTGGGGGTGTCGAGCGAAGCTTGCTCACGCTTTTGACCGACCTCGATTACAGCAAATACGAGGTGGATCTACTGCTCTTTGACCACAGCGGATTGCTTTACAAGCTGGTGCCGCCTCAGGTGAATATTCTCCCACCCTTGTTCGATACCTTTACGGTTTCGCTTCCGCAGGCAATCCCCTTGCTGCTGAAAGCGGGTCGTCTGCGCTTACTTGCCGGTAGGGTGCTTAGCTCTACCCTAGCTAAATTCTCCAAGGGCAAGGGGGTTGGCATCCGCTGGAGCATCTATCGGTATTCCTTGATCCGGACTTGGCGCCACTATGATAGTGCGATTAGCTATCTTGATTTTTTCTGCAACTACTATGTGGCAGAGAAGGTGAGTGCAAACAAGAAAATCCTCTACAACCATATGGATTACGCCTACAGCGAGAGCCAAGGCTGGCCTTGCCCACGGCTGGAGCGGAAGAGCTTCGCCACCTGTGATTATATTGTTTCGGTTGCCGAGCCTGCTCGTAATACACTGGCCGCGTATTTCCCGGAATACGCGGGCAAGATGCGGGTGATTCACAATCAGATATCTCCTGTTACCATCCGCGCATTATCTAGGGAGGAGGGCTATCAAGATGGATTTAGCGGCATCCGACTTGCTACAGTTGCTCGTCTGGTTGAGGAAAAAGGGGTGCTGCTGGCACTGGAAGCCTGCCGACTGCTGGTGGACAGAGGACTTAACGTGCGTTGGTATCTGATCGGTGGTGGACCACTTACGGAGGAACTGAAGCAGCGGGCGGCTGAACAAGGAATAGCGGATGCTTTCGTCCTACTGGGAGAGCAGGCGAATCCTTATCCCTACATCGCCAGCTGTGATATTTACGTGCAGCCCTCCCTTACTGAAGCCCACTGCATAGCAGTCGAAGAAGCACTTGCGTTATGGCGACCGGTCGTCGTGACCGATATTCCCTCGTTCCAGCGGCAGATTGTTGAAGGAGAAACAGGAATCCATGTAACCCTTCATCCGCAGGGCCTTGCCGACGGAATTGAGCGGCTTTACGCATCAGCAGCGCTGCGGGGGGAGTTATCCGATCGCTTGATCGGAAGCGGGACGCGCAATAGCGGAGAATTAGCTAAATTCTATGAATTGATCGAGGCATAGGGTAGGTATGGGTAGGGTGAAGGCTGCACACCTAGCACACCTATACCCTAGGGCGAATGAGTTTTATATTGTTTTATACGGAAACGAGAGGAGGGAAGCACTATGCAAGCGGCGGCTGTAAGCATCATCTTACCGATTTATAAGGTGGAAGCCTATTTGCCCGCCTGCCTCAATTCCATCCTAGCGGGAACGCTACGCGAGATCGAAGTCATTCTAGTCGACGACGGCTCGCCCGACCGATGCGGAGCAATAGCTGATGAATATGCAGCTCGTGATTCACGGATCAAAGTGATTCACCAAGCCAATGGCGGATCAAGTAGTGCTCGCAATGCCGGGGTGCAGCTCGCCTCCGGTCAATACATCGGCTTTGTCGACCCAGATGACTGGATCGCTGTTGATATGTTCTCTGTGATGTATGCGGTGGCTCAAGCAGATGATGCAGATGCGGTTATCTGTGGCTTTTATGAGTGTTATGAGGGCTCCGATACGTGCATTCCAGTGAGGTACCCGTTTCTCTCCAAGCTTGCTGCTGGGCAAGCAGAGGTGCACAGGACCATTATGACCCCACTCTTATCTGGACAGCTGCATGCGTTCACCTGGAACAAAATTTTTCGCCGGTCCTTGCTGCTTCAAAACGGAGTCGAATCACCCGAGGATATGCCGCTGATGCAGGATGTCGTCTTTAATCAGGATGCGCTCTCCGTGATGAGCCGAATCGCTTATGTTGACCGCCCGCTCTATTATTTCCGCAGACATGCAGCCTCGAACACGATGAAGTTTCGTGCGGATGTTTTTGACACGCTGCTGCGGCTCTTACAGGAAAAGGAGAAATGCTTGTTGCGATTGTGTAATGGAGAGGAAGCCCGAACTGTGGTCGGGGAGTGGTTTATCCGCCAAACCCTGCAAACGATTCAAGTTGAATACGGCAGACTGAATCCTCTTCCTTATGCTGAACGGCAGAGTCGCATCCGGCGGATCATTCATGATCCGCATGTGCGGCAAATGCTGCAGACCGTACATCTGAAGCTGAATCCGTTTCAGCAATTCATTCTCTACGGATTACGTCACCATAGCCTCAGCTTGATTCGGGTCGCGGCAATTCTCCACAATCAATACAGGCGAGTGAGACATAGGCTCAAGCAGACTTTATCGTTGATTCAGCCGAGCCACTCGCAGGTCGCAGCAAGGGGAAGTGAAGGCGGGTAAATGTCAACAAAGGATATCAAGCTGGGCATCATCACTTCCTACGGTATCTTTGCCGCCGATATGCTGACAGGGGTTTTGTTTACGCCCTTTCTCATCCGTTCATTGGGTCAATCAGAGTATGGCGTTTACTCTTTGATGGGCGCGTTTATCGCTGGTCTAGCGGTCCTTGATTTTGGCTTTGGCGACGCGATCGTCCGCTATGTGGCGCAATATCGTGCTGAGCAACGCAAGGATAAGGAGATGGGGCTACTCACCCTATGCATGGCAATTTACGCGGCAATCGCTACAATCAGCCTCTTAGCTGGAGTGGGGTTTTATGGGCTGCTGGATGTTATCTATAGCGGCAAGCTGACAGTTCACGAACTGGACACCGCCAAATCAATTTTTCTCATTTTGCTGGTCAACATCACGTTTTCTTTTTTTATCGGTGCTTATCACGCTTATATTCAAGGCTATGAGAAATATGCCGTGTTGAATGGGATTAGCTTTGTTCGCCTGATCATCCGCATTAGCGCTCTATCGGTGCTGCTTCTGCTAGGCTACAAATCACTAGCCGTGGTTGCAGTGGATACCCTGCTCAATGTTGGCATGGGGTCGGCTTACTTCCTATTCGCCAAGCGAAAGCTGGGCATGCGGATGCGGTTGCCCGCAAGGGAAGAGCAGTCGGTCAGTAAGCCACCAAGATTTTCCTTTGACCGAACATTGCTGCGAGAAATTACCCGGTACTCCTCCTTTGTTTTCATTGGTAATTTGGCTGATCTGCTGTTTTGGCGAATCGGGCTGCTTGTGCTAGGGGCGTTATCCGGCTCAAAAGCAGTTGCCGTTTATGCGGTAGGCACAACGTTGATCAGTTATTTCCAATATATATCAGGAGTCATCAACGGAAAGCTGCTTCCCCGGGTGACGCAAATGGTCACCCAAGGAGCACAGGGGGCGGTGCTCACCGCTTTCTGTGTAAAGATTGGCCGGATTCAGTTCATGCTGCTCGGGGGGATCTTGCTTGGCTATCAGCTCTACGGCCGAGAGTTCATTCATCTGTGGGTAGGCAGTGACTATGCGCTCTCCTGGGAGATCGGCCTGATTCTGATGCTGGCGATGCTCGTTCAGATGATCCAATATCCTAATGTGATGATTCTTCGGGCGATGAAAAAGGATGGGCTACGGACCATGCTTCAACTGGTCGTCATGGCGCTTGGTGCTTTACTAGGAACACTCTTGGTAAGAGGCTACGGTGTAATCGGGATGACCTTCGGTTTGGCTTTGGCGATCGTGCTCCTGAACTGGATTGTCGTTAATATCCATTATGTTAAAGTGTTCGCTTACGACTTCCGTCAATTCTTTAAGCAGATTGGCAAGCTACTGCCCGCCATGGCAACAGCTTATGGAGCTGGGATGCTGCTTAACCTGATTCCAGGGTATGCCTGGAGTACATGGGTTGCCAAGTGCTTCGCTTTTCTCATGCTCTATGTGGCTCTCCTCTATTTGCTAGGTGCTAATCCGTCGGAGAAAGCGATGCTTCAGAGCGTCAAGGGGGTATTTCAACCGCTAGCCAAAGGATTTCGCAGACTGGGCAAGGTCAAAGTCTAGAAATACAGTGAAAACTTCAGCATACAAAAGGGGGAGCTAGATATGGCGGTACTCGTAACGGGGGGAGCAGGCTACATCGGAAGCCATACCTGCATTGAGCTGTTGAATGCAGGGC
>JAIMBU010000286.1 GCA_023511325.1 Gorillibacterium sp. | reverse complement strand
GTTCATAGCTCCCACTTCGATAATAACCGCAAGGTTACGCCCTGGACGCACCGGTATAGTCAATAAAGGAATATTCGTCTCAATAATTTTAGTTGTTTCCTCATCTATTCCGAGTCGATCATACTGCTTCTCCTGCTGCCAGGTTTCGAGTTTAACCACCATATTTATTTTGGTATTGATCCGCACAGCTCCCGCACCAAAAAGAGTCATCACATTGATGATTCCTACTCCGCGAATTTCAAGAAGATGCTTGATTAGTTCTGGAGCATTACCAATTAATACGTTCTCAGCAGTTTGACGAATCTCCACAGCATCATCGGCAACAAGTCGGTGTCCTCGCTTGACAAGCTCTAGCGCTGTCTCACTCTTACCAATTCCACTACTTCCGGTGATGAGCAAGCCAATTCCATATATATCAACCAGAACACCATGGATCGTTGTCGAGGGCGCAAGCTTGCTTTCAAGATAGTCTGTCGTTTGTCCAATCAGCGTCGTAGTCGGAAGTGGGCTTCGCAGGATAGGAAGGTTGTTGGCTTCTGCCATCCTTACCAGTTCCTCTGGAACAGGAAGACTGCGACTTACAACGATACAAGGGGTGTCCTCAGAAGAAGCCAGGCGATTCATTCGGTCATGACGATCCTTCTCATCAAGCGTCTCCGCAAAGGTCAATTCCGTTTTGCCGAGAATCTGTACCCGCTCATGGGGGTGATAATTAAAATACCCAGCTATCTCCAACCCCGGTCGATAGAGATCAGAAACCGTAATGGGGCGCTTTAAGCCTTCCTCACCGCAAATAATCTCCATCTTGAAATGCTTGACGAGGTCAGCAACCTTGACTTTTTTAGCCATGTAGCATACTCCTTCTCTTATCCAATATTAACATCGTAATGGAATTACCTCTTTAAATCAACAAGACCTGATATCTATGTAGATATCACTTCAATTTATCCGAGAAAATTGTATATGAAAACTCATGATTCCTTATGTCTCTAATAGAAAAGGGTCAGCCGAATGGCTGACCCTTCTTATGTTCCTCCATCAGAATTTATGGACCTTTATAAGGTTAATTCTGATTTAAGCATCGGTAAACGCAACGTGTCAAAGGACACGAGATGTTTATCCTTGCTTAGAAATTAATTTTCCAAAAGGATTGAATCGGAGGTTTCTTTGTCAAACAAATGAACCTTGTTCATGTCGAAGGCTAACTTGATATTAGCGCCGTCCTTCAGACCTGAACGGGAGTCAACACGGGCGATAACCGATCCTGGCCCAATACCATTGAGGTAAAGGTACATTTCATAACCGAGGTTTTCTGAAACCTCAATATGAGCATTAACGACAGACTTCGGAGATCCTTCTAAGAAAACAGGCTCGTCATGAAGATCTTCTGGACGCACGCCCAAGATCATTTCTTTATTGATGTAGCCTTTAGCACGAAGGATTTTAGCTTTACCTTCAGGCATTTCCAAGTCAACGCCTTGTGCCTTGAAGTGAAGCGAACCACTTTCTTCAATCATCTTACCAGACAGGAAGTTCATCGATGGGGAACCAATAAAGCCAGCAACGAACATGTTAACCGGGTGGTTGTAGATTTCTTCCGGTGTAGCTGCTTGTTGAATGATTCCTTTCTCCATAACAACGATCCGCTGACCCATGGTCATAGCTTCCGTTTGGTCATGCGTTACGTAGATAAAAGTCGTTCCAAGACGTTTGTGCAACTTACTAATTTCTGCGCGCATTTGAACGCGAAGTTTAGCATCAAGGTTAGAAAGAGGCTCATCCATCAAGAACACTTGTGGTTCACGAACAATGGCGCGTCCCAAAGCAACACGTTGACGTTGACCACCAGACAAAGCCTTAGGTTTACGATCAAGTAAATGCTCAATGTCGAGCGTCTTCGCAGCTGAACGAACACGAGCATCGATATCAGCTTTTTTAAATTTACGAAGTTTCAAACCAAACGCCATATTTTGATAAACGTTCATATGCGGATACAGGGCGTAAGATTGGAACACCATCGCGATGTCTCTATCTTTCGGTGCTACATCATTAACCAAACGGTCGCCGATATACAATTCGCCTTCTGTAATTTCTTCCAAACCAGCAATCATACGAAGCGTGGTGGATTTACCGCAGCCGGACGCACCGACTAGAACGAGAAATTCTTTGTCTTGAACATCTAAGTGGAAATCCTTAACTGTTGCTTCATCGTTACCCGGGTATTTCTTGACGATATGATGCAAACGTACACCTGCCATGCTAATTCCTCCCGAATAAATAGTTTGTTCTCTTCCATAACTATATGATAACCCAGACGAGAACAAAACACTATGTACACTCCCTACAAAAAACCTACTGCCTTTTCGTGAATTTATACAATAATACGGCAATCCTGATTAAAACTGCATCGTTAAAGGAACGGACATCAAGACCTGTCTCTTGCTTAAATTTATCTAGTCTATATAGGAGTGTATTCCGATGGATATACAGCTTTTTAGCCGTCTCACTAACATTACATTCCAGATGAAAAAAACTTTCTAGTGTAGATAGTGTCTCTCCTTCGAGCACAGGATCGTTGCGTTTAAAAACCTGATTAATGAATAGATTCTTCTCTTCATCTGGTATGGCATATAGAAGCTTCTCCATATGCTGCTGCCAGGGTAAGTGGATGTTTGTGCCAACATGAAAAGCTTTCCCGAGCAAAATCGTTTCACGCAACGATAGTGCCGCAGAGAGCAACGACTTAGCGGGTGTGACTGGGTAGTGTACAGACAAGTGACATTCCCCTAACCACTCGTTCGAGAGCATCTCATACAAGCCCTCGGTAAGCGCAGTCAAGGCATCCTCCTCTGTCTCTTCCGTATCCCCTTCTCCATAGCTCTCTAATAGAAGCGTTTCTGGAGCTAAAATCAACCATTCCTTATCCATTAAGGGAATCAGGTTAATCTCTGTATCAAAAAAAGATTCCAAAAGCTTCTTCAAATCTTGATAAGAAACCTGATTTGCACCTGAAAATTCTCCATTTAGTAAAAAAGGAATTCTTGCCTTGTAAAAACCTAGCTGCGAAGCAAGTGGTTCCGTTAGCTCCGTGTTCGTGTTGCCCATCTCAATCTGATGATTGAACCAATCACGTACAAGCAGTGACCTTCGCTCCTCTTCGGCAGTAGGAGAACCACTCTTGGGCTTCTCAGCAACTCGTGCTGCCTCAATCGCAAGTTCGACTAGACTGCGTTCCAACGGCTTCAACTCTGTGTTCTCTAACGTCATGACAAGCACCTGCTGAGTGGAGGATGCCGATGATTCTAGAAAAAAATTCAAAGAGCCTTCAAGCTCTACTTCTTTAACGAGCACCTGATTCATTTGCCCCTCGGAAGCCTGTTTCCATTCTTCCATAGAAATATTGCGTACAACGACAGACGAACCGAGTATCTGTTTCAATTGAAAAGCAAGCTTCTCCCAGTCCATATTCTGCTCCTTTTCTCCTGTTCTTTCCCCAATGATACCCCAACATAAGAGAAAAAAGAAATTTTTCGAGGGTAGACGCAAAGATAAACGCCTTTAGCGCCCTTCAACGCCATGCGTTTACCAGTGAAATCTATGGAGAAACAACCTATTTCCGAAAAGAAAGAAGGACAATAACCGCGAGGAGTGTAAAAGCGATTTCAATTAAGTACATAAAAGCGACCGTTTGGGCTTGCGTCAGGCCCCAGCGCATCAATATATGATGCGTGTGTAATTTATCTGCTTTATGTAACCCCCCTCCACGCATCAACCTCCGCATAAAAACAACAGTCGTATCAAGAATAGGCACCCCTAATGCAAGAATAGGTACCAAAATGGACAGAACGGTTGCGCTTTTAAACGACCCATTCACCGAAAGCACCGCAATCGTATATCCGAGAAAAATAGCTCCTGCGTCTCCCATGAATATTTTTGCGGGATAAAAGTTAAACACGAGGAAGGATATACATACCCCACACATAATAGCAGCCAATATTCCTGGCTCCACCTGCTTCTGCCACAAAGCAGCTATGAATAAAGCAGCGGAGGCAATGGTTACGATTCCCGATGCCAGACCATCTACTCCGTCAATAAAATTGATCATATTGGAGATGGCAAATACCCAAACAACCGTTACAAACCATGCCAATAGCTGTGGAAAATAAAATATCTTTTGCAAACCCATAACTCCGATAATCTCAATTCCAAACCACAGGGGCACAGAGGCGGCAACTAAATAGATAATCAGCCTCGGCCATACGGGAAAGTCCTTGCCTTTTGTTTTCCACCAATCATCTAAGAGCCCTGTCAGGACAAGAATCGTTCCCCCAACCAATACAGTTTTCGTCTGAGCAGACCATCCTCCAAAGAGCAACATAGGGATTATTACACCGAAATAAATCGCAAGGCCACCCATTAACGGAACCGGTTGAGAGTGGATTTTACGACTACCGGGTAGATCCACAAAAGCTAGACTGATGGCGACTCGACGAATAATGGGAACTAGAAGAAGGACGATCCCCGCTCCGGTGAACAGGGGAATCGCATAGAGCACAGCATTCCCTCCGTTTCCTTTTCGTGAATTTAGCCTTCCCTTGCCAGTCCGTGTTATACCCATGCGGTGGTAAAAGAAGCCTGTTATTTAAACAAATAACCTGTCAACATCCTGACTAGTCCACTCTTGATCGGTCCGCAGAGATTTTTATTAACGAACACAATTATGTCCACATAAGATTTGAAGTCTCAAATATGCTAACGGCCGCTACATCTAGATCCTCAACCTTCAATTCATCTTTCCAAAGCGTATCCACACGACTGCAGCTCCTGTTCAGCTGTCCCAAGCACATTGAATTTTTCGCTTCGCTAATCAGAAGAATCCATATTTCTCGCAACAAAAAAAAGCAGGGCTGCTCCAACGTTACCGTTGGGGGCAGCCCTGCTTATATATGAGATGAGTCATGTAGGATTCGAACCTACGACACCCTGATTAAAAGTCAGGTGCTCTACCAACTGAGCTAATGGCTCATATTAAAACATAGATTACATAAAAAAAGAATACTGCTTTATTGTTCAATTGGCTTCAAAAGAAAAATGGTGGAGGTTGGTGGATTCGAACCACCGAACTCGTCAGAGAACAGATTTACAGTCTGCTGCGTTTGGCCGCTTCGCTAAGCCTCCCTATAC
>JAIMBU010000285.1 GCA_023511325.1 Gorillibacterium sp. | reverse complement strand
GTATTTATCAGGGGAAGATTACTGGGATCGCTGAACGGCTGGAGATACCGGTTGACTGCGAAGTGCTGGATGCGAGCGGTCAGGTGATTATGCCGGGTATGGTGGATGTGCATGTTCATTTCAATGAACCGGCTTTAGGTGATTGGGAAGGATTTACCAGCGGCTCCGTAGCACTTGCTGCAGGTGGCTGTACAACCTATGTCGATATGCCGCTTAATGGCCAGCCTCCGACAACAACGCTCGATGCTCTAAAGCTAAAGAGTCGTATTGCAGAAGGCAGTAGCTTGGTGGATTATGCCTTCTGGGGGGGCTTGGTTCCGGGCAATCTAGATTCGCTTGAAGCGCTCGCTGATGCGGGAGTGGTTGGATTTAAAGCATTTATGTCTAACCCTGGTGGGGAGGGGGAGGATATATTTCGGCAGGTTGATGATGAAACGTTATTTGCAGGAATGAAGCGGATTGCCGCAATCGGTGGCATTCTTGCTCTGCATGCCGAGAATGAGCCGATCGTTTCACGTCTTGCTGCGGAGGCACAAGCCCAAGGTCGAACGGGTGCCAGAGATTTTGCGGCATCACGGCCGGCGGCTGCGGAGCTAGCTGCTGTCCTGCAGGCGTTAGCTTATGCCGAGCAAACGGGCTGTGCTTTGCATTTCGTGCATATCAGCAGTCACCTATCCGTAGAGGCGATTGAACGAGCGAAGCTGCAAGGCTTAGATGTGACCCTAGAAACCTGCCCGCACTACCTTATTTTAACCACCGATGATATGGAGCGCCTCGGGCCTGTAGCTAAATGTGCGCCACCCCTGCGCAGTAAGCTAGAGCAGGAGCAACTGTGGATGAAGGTAACAACAGGACAGATTGATCTGATTGCCTCTGATCATTCCCCCTGTCCGACAACGCTTAAACAAAACGATGATTGGTTTCAGGCGTGGGGGGGAATCTCTGGGGCTCAAAGCTCACTGGAGCTGATTGTTGGTGTTGGGCACCTGCAACGAGGCATGCCGCTTACCTTGGTGGCACAACTTCTAGCAACGGCTCCCGCTAAGCGATTTGGCTTATATCCCCGTAAGGGAGTTATCGCCTTAGGAGCAGATGCGGATTTGGCGATCGTCGACCTGAATCACAGCTATACTTTATCTGCGGAGCAGCTTCACTATCGCCACAATCATAGTCCCTACATCGGGCGGAAGTTTGATTGTCGAGTCACGACTACATTATGTCGTGGTCAGATCGTCTATCAGTTGGGTAAGGGACCGATTGGAAATAGCAAGGGAATGGCCATACAACCAACCAAGCTTATGAGAGGAGGGGTTGTTGATGGATATCGCCGTTGATTCTTATGGTGAAACAAGAGCAACTGAGCTTGCTCTGTTTAAGGCATCGATCGAAGAAACCATCGAATGGCTTTCCCTGTTTGGAGCAGATGCCTCGGGGGGAGTGACGAGACTGCTCTATGACGCTTCCTGGCAAGAAGCTCAATCCACATTGGCTCAGCGAATGCTTCAGCTTGGCCTTGAGGTAACCTTCGATGAAGTAGGCAACCTTCATGGAATCCTCAAGGGTAGCCACTCTCATACGGGTGCTATCGTGACCGGATCGCATATCGACACGGTTGTCCATGGTGGGAAGTTTGATGGTACTTATGGGATTGCCGCAGGTATGATCGCCATTCAGCATCTGTGGAAGCAGTATGGTCGTCCTAAGCGGGATTTGCATATCATCTCCTTTTGTGAGGAAGAGGGAAGCCGGTTCCCCCTGGCCTACTGGGGATCAGGTTATATAACTGGTCGTTACTCGTTAGCGCAAGTGCCTGAGGCGCATGACCTCATGGGGATCAGCCTACTGGAAGCGATGACCGCTGCTGGATTCGGAGCGGGAACAAACAGTCCCAAGCTTGTGCCTGAAGGCATTCACGCTTTTATTGAGCTTCATATTGAGCAAGGCGCTGTGCTTGAGCAGGAGAAACAAGCGATTGGTCTAGTTCAGGGAATCGTCGGACAAAAGCGGTTAACCTTTGAGGTGGGTGGTATCGCCAATCATGCTGGAACAACGCCGATGACGATGCGCTCTGATGCACTTGCTGGGGTAGCAGAGATGATTCAGGAGGTCGAGCATCGAGCCAAAGCCTATGGACCACCACTAGTTGCGACAGTGGGAAGCCTTGAGATTAAGCCGAATCTAACCAATGTCATAGCCGGACACGTCACGTTTACTCTGGATGCTCGGCATGCGAATTCTTCTGAGCTTGCTGTCTTCTGTGAAGCGCTCATTACTGGTTTTGATGAAATTGCGTTAAAGCGAAATTTAGCATTATCTTATAAGGAATGGATGGATGCAGCAGCGGTGATGCTCGACAGTGGATTGACTCAGCAGGTGGAGGTCATTTGTCAGCGCAACAAGCTGCCCTATCGTCAGATGTTTAGCGGAGCAGGTCACGACGCACAGCTGATGCAATCAATCTGTCCGTCAACGATGATTTTTGTTCCCAGTCGTGCAGGCATTAGCCATTCATCAGAGGAATATACCTCTAGTGAAGAATTAGCCGTAGGCATCCTAGTCTTAAAAGATTTACTCTATGAACTTGCTTATCACGAGCATTGAGTACAAAGGAGGAAGAGCGGTGAAGCATTATCGCGATTTGTCACCATCTCAGCGTACAATTATGACCCCAGGCCCGGTCGAAGTGGATCCGCGTGTGCTTCGGGCCATGTCCTTCCCTATCCTCGGTCAGTTTGACCCAGAATTCACCACAATTATGAACGAATCGATGGAGATGATTCGAGCACTTTTCCAAACAGATAACCATTGGGGCTATCCCATTGACGGGACGTCCCGTTCAGGTATAGAAGCTGTGCTGACCAGCTTGATTGAGCCAGGAGACCATGTGCTGGTGCCGATCTTTGGCAGGTTTGGCCATCTCTTGGTTGAGCTTGCTGAACGCTGCGGGGCTGAGGTTTCTACGATGGAACAAGTATGGGGCGAGGTATTTGATCCAGAGCAGGTTATCGCCCGAATTCGTCTGGAACGACCAGATATCGTTGCCATCGTTCATGGTGAAACCTCAACAGGCTGTATGCAGCCACTTGCCGATATCGGGCGGGTATGCCGCGAACTCGATATTTTGCTTGTTGTCGATGCGGTGGCAACCATTGGCGGAACCGACGTGGCGGTCGATGAATGGCAGTTAGATGCTGTTATCGGTGGGACTCAGAAATGTCTGTCTATTCCGGCTGGAATGGCTCCGATTACTTATAACGAGCGCGTAGAGGCGAGAATAGCCAAACGAAAAAGGATCGAACGAGGGCTATGTGATCCCAATACGATTAGCGATCGATTATCTGGTAAAATAATCCAAAGCAATTATTTTGATCTCAGTCAGCTTCAGGATTATTGGAGTCCGACACGACTCAATCATCACACTGAAGCCACCTCTATGCTCTACGCCTTGCGAGAAGGGTTGCGTTTGGTGCTGGAGGAGGGGCTAGAGAATCGTTTTGCCCGTCATACCCTACATGAGCAAGCGCTCGTTGCCGGCTTGCAAGCTATGGGCTTGCAGCTGTTTGGCAACCCGGCCTGCAAGCTGCCGATGGTGACTTGTGTGCTCATCCCCAAGGGTATTGATGGTGAATCCGTCCGCACGATGCTACTTGATCTATTCGGTATTGAAATCGCAAGCTCATTTGGTCCGCTTAAGGGAAAAATCTGGCGGATTGGCACGATGGGCTACAGCTGCAATCGGAAGAATGTGTTGCATGTTCTAGGAGCACTCGAGGCAGTGTTGTTTCGTCACCGTGCACCAATTGCCACCGCGGCCGCTGTCCAAGCAGCACTAAACATTTATGAGAGCATGGATAATCTTAACGTGAGCCCTGCCCGTATTCCGAATAAGCAGGAGTCTGCAACGCAGGGATAAGACCAACAGGTAGGAACTTATCATCGACAGACATATGGGAAAATCTACTATTACAGATGATTATTATATACATCGATAGAGACCTCCCTAAAGGTCATCCTTATTGTTTTAGCTTGAAATGGAATTTTTATTTATTAGCAAAGGAGTCCTCTCATTCCACTTTAATCGTGGTTGCAGAGGATTCTTTTGTTTGATTTATGGAATTTGCATGTGGAATTATCCTGCTTGGACAGCCCAGCTTGTTTAAGTTGGGTTTATTTTCTGTATACAGCAAGGTTTTAGCTTCTTTGTTTGAATACGAGACTTGTCTATTCCAGGCTCAACATGCAATTTGGCATTATGAACTGGAAATAAAGATTATTGAGAATTTGCTATAAAGAATGGCTTTTTTGTTTTATCGATTGACACACGATTTATGGGTTTCATGTTTCAATATAATCCGCTTTACCTCATCAAACGTCCATACCATTCCTGAGATCATTAATAGAATAACTGGAAGGAGGTATGAGATGACTATTCAATTTAGCAATCTGGTTATGAATGGTAGTTTTGAGACGGGAAATTTACTTTTTTGGTCTGGTTACAACACGACAGTCAACATGGATCTGGAGAAGACGGGTATATACTCAGCTGAACTTAACGGGAGCGTATATGCTGCACTTCTTACGACCGTACCAGTGGTGCCGGGCGAAAGCTACATCCTCAATGCTTCCTTTGCTAAAAACGGCAGTGCCATCAGTGATCAGATCAACATCAATGTCAATTACTTTGATTCAGGCTACAATTTTATTACAAATGGGCTGTTTACGTATCTAAGCTTCGACTCCATACCTGATGGAACAACCGGAGCTTGGCAAGTGATTACGGAGGTAACCTCAATTGCTCCTGTCAATGCAGCGTACGCTTCTTTGCTAATTGAGAAGCCTGTGGATATAGGAACAGCCAATGTTGCCGTTGATGAAGTCGTATTCATCAAAGCTGTAGGTAGTTTAAACGGAACAACGGGAGCCACTGGGGTAACAGGAGCCACGGGAGTAACCGGAGGTACAGGCGCAACTGGAGGTACAGGAGCCACTGGTCCAACGGGAGCAACGGCAGCTACAGGAGCAACAGGAGCAACAGGAGCAACAGGACCAACAGGACCAACAGGACCAACAGGAGTAACTGGGGCGACAGGAGACACCGGGCCAACGGGTGCAACGGGTGCAACGGGATCAACGGGTGCAACGGGATCAACGGGTGCAACGGGATCAACGGGTGCAACGGGATCAACGGGTGC
>JAIMBU010000028.1 GCA_023511325.1 Gorillibacterium sp. | reverse complement strand
CCTCATAATGTCCTACCACATCGTAAGAATAAGAGACTTTAGCACTATAAATGCCAGAATATTAAGGGGATATATCGATAAAACGACGGCGATTGTAGCAGTGAGAGAAAGGATCTGTTGAACAAATTGACATTAACGGAACGATCGTTTATTATTCAGTTTAGACGAGTGATTCAGATTCTGGAGGCTGGGATATCGCCGATATCGCCAAAAAGCTTGCCGATAAATAATTGATAGATAATAGAAGGGAAGTTATCGCTATGTCAAAAGTCTGGTTGATTACGGGAAGTTCCCGCGGCTTGGGCCGCAGTCTTGCCGAAGCGGTATTGGAGCATGGAGATCAGTTGATTGCAACTGCCCGCAAGCCCGAGCAACTTGCAGATCTGGTTGAACGCTACGGTGAACAGGTTCGCGCCATAGCGCTTGACGTGACAAGTCCTGAGCAAGCACAGGCTGCTGTCAAGGCGGCCATTGATGCATTTGGGAAACTCGATGTCTTGGTGAATAATGCAGGCTATGGCAATGTATCCTCCATTGAGGAAACATCTGGAGAAGACTTCCGCGCTCAGATCGAAACGAACCTCTGGGGCGTGATTAACGTCACGAAAGCCGCGCTACCGATTATGCGTCAACAACGAACCGGCCATTTTCTGCAAGTATCATCTATTGGCGGTCGGGGTGGTGCACCAGGCTTGGCACCTTACCAAACAGCAAAGTGGGCGGTCGAGGGGTTCTCGGAGGTCCTGTCCAAAGAGGTCGCGCCGTTAGGCTTAAAGGTAACTATTATTGAGCCCGGGGGCTTCCGCACAGACTGGGCAGGTACTTCAATGGTCCAAGTTGAACCTGGAGCAGATTATCAAGCATCTGTTGGGCAATTACTGACGACTTTGCGTCAAAACCTGGGGAAAGAACAAGGGGATCCTGCCAAGGCAGCACAAGCCATTATTGCTATTGTTAATGAAGAGCATCCGCCTCTGCGGCTTTTACTTGGAAGTCAAGCTGTTCAGATGGCCAAATACATCGATCAGGCGAAGCTTGCCGAAACCGAACGCTGGGAGAAGCTAAGTAATTCCACTGACTGGGAGAAGAATTAATTATTGGTTGATAGAATTGCTCCAAAGTGATGCTTTATGTTATGTTATGTTTAAAACTGATAGATGAGGTGCTCGATCTTGCTTCCGATTCAACGTAAAGCTGCCATCGTAGAGTATTTATCCAGAGAGGATGGGGGATCGATCAAGGACCTTACCCAAGTGCTTCATGTGTCCGAAATGACCGTGCGCCGTGATTTGAAGCGATTGGAGGCTACAGGCCAGGTTACCCTCACCCATGGCGGTGCCGTTCTAACGCAAGCCTATTTACGTGAACCGGCGACCTTGGAGAAGGAAAGTAAAAATCAGGCGATCAAGGATCAACTGGCGGCTTACGCAGTCAAGCAATTTGTCAGCGAGGGAGACGTCCTTATTCTGGAGGGCGGCACCTCAGTATCCCGGATGACCGGTCATCTGCAGCGGTTCTCTCAATTAACGATTCTAACCAATGGCTTGGAGACGTTAAATCGATTGAGGTGGAATGCTGGGCGTAATACCGTCTTGTGCAGCGGTGGGATTCTACGTGAGCCGTCTGGTACGTTTGTTGGGTCGGTCGCTGAGACGTTTTTTAGTCAATTTCACGCACGCACGGTCTTTCTCTCAGCGTTGGGTTTTACAGCGGAATCAGGCTTTACCGATCCTAATATGCTGGATACCGAGACTAAGAAAGCAATGATTCGCTCTGCCGACCAGACCGTTATGCTTCTTGATTCATCCAAGTTCGAGCAGCGTTCCTTTATGACGACCGTTACGGCCGCCGAGGTAACGGCTGTTATCACCGATAGCGGGATATCTGATTCTATGATCGCTTATTTTAAAGAACTGGGTGTTCCCCTGCATATCCTGTAGCAATAGACGAATCAACCTTGACGGGCGAAAGCTTGTTAAGGTTTTTTTTCTGTTTTGTATGTTAATATAAGTTACTTTATGATATATTTTGATTGAAAATGATATTATATGATTAAGAATTGGAGGCCATAACGCGTGATGCATAAACGGAACAGCACCTACAACAAAGCACCTACGGTGAATATCACGGGGTGGGACCATGCCGCATGGCAAGGTTACGAAGCGATCATGCAGGCGATAGTAGCCGGACGGGCAGAGCAGCCAAAGGTCGTACTCGTTATCGAGACGTACCCAACCGTTCGTCAGGAGGAGATTATTTCCGCTCTCCACCAATGGATTGCACCGGTAAAAATCATCAGTGCGGAAGCCGCAACGATAGCCAATGAGCATATCGCTGAGGAATTTGCTCGGTATTTGACAGAGGATCGGGTTTTTGGCTATATGGCATCTTGTACGATCGATCAATTCTATGACAAGGATAAGCTTGAGGCTATGCGAGAAGAAGTGCAGGCTGTGTCCAGCGGTGTTGTTGTTGTGATCGGCTTTGGGGCATCGCTAGTAACGGAGGGGGATGTACGGATATACGCCGATATATCGCGTTGGGAGATCCAGCAGCGTTACCGCTCTGGTGAATTCGGCAATTGGCATCTGGATAATCAGGATGAGGATATCCTCCGCAAATATAAGTGTGGGTATTTTTTGGAGTGGCGCATGGCGGACAGACTGAAACGAAGCTTGCTTCCACGGATTGATTATTATCTGGATACTCATATCCAGGGTCAGCCCAGAATGATTAGCGGAAGGGCCCTGGCCAGTGGACTGGAACAGACTGCGTCGCAGCCCTTTCGGTTGGTCCCTTATTTTGATCCGGGTGTGTGGGGAGGGAATTGGCTGCAACCAACAATGAACCTAACTCCGCGCGAGCATCCGTATGCATGGGGCTTCGATGGGGTTCCTGAGGAGAATAGTCTTTATTTTCAATTTGGCACCATTCGCCTAGAGCTTCCAGCGATTAATCTTGTCTTTCAGCAACCGAAGGCACTGCTTGGCGAAAAGGTTTATGCTCGTTTTGGCGCGGAATTCCCCATCCGCTTCGACTTTCTGGATACAAAGGGTGGACAGAATCTCAGTCTTCAGGTTCATCCAACAACCGATTATATTCAACAGCAATTCGGCATGCATTACACCCAGGATGAAAGCTACTACATTCTGGACGCTGACCCGGGGGCGCGTGTTTATCTCGGCTTGCAGGATGATGTCGATTCGAGCGTGATGTTAGCCAGCTTGGAGCGTGCACAGCTGGGTGAGGACTCTTTTGACGCGGAGAAGTATGTCAATACGTTCCCTGCCTGTAAGCATGATCACTTCCTGATTCCAGCTGGAACCATCCATTGCTCCGGTGCGGACTGTGTGATTCTGGAGATCAGTGCGACGCCTTATATCTTTACCTTCAAGCTCTGGGACTGGGATCGACTGGGGCTTGACGGCAAGCCACGTCCCGTTCACCTTGCCCATGGCCGCAATGTGATTCAATGGGATCGCACAACCAAATGGGTTGAGAGTGAGCTTATCGACAGGATCGAACCGATTGCTGAGGGACAAGGCTGGACAGAAGAACGCACGGGATTGCATGCCTACGAATTCATTGAAACCCGGCGGCATTGGTTTTCAGAGCCCGTCCGGCATGAGGCAAACGGAAGCGTACAGATGCTAAATCTCGTTGAGGGAGAGGAAGCGCTTGTGGAAAGTACAGATGGCGCCTTTCAGCCATTTGTTATCAGGTATGCAGAGACGTTTATTATCCCGGCAGCGATCATAGCCTATACCATTCGTCCCAGCGGACCAAGTGTAGGCAAGACAATCGCCACGATTAAGGCTTATGTTCGAACTTGACAACATTAATTAACAGAGGAGAATTTACATGAGTTATCCACGAAAATCATGGAAAATCCACGTTATGCATCATTCACACACCGATATTGGCTATACGGACCGTCAAGAGAAGATCGAACGTTACCATGTGAATTTCATCAAGCAAGCCATTGAAATCAGTGAGGCTGCTCATCAAGGAAAGCAGCCTGAATGGGCCGGATTCCGGTGGATATGTGAAACATTCTGGGCGGTAGAGCAGTTTCTTAAGTATACGGACGAAAGCTGGCATGAGCGGTTCAAGCAAACGCTGTTACGGGGAACGATCGAGTTAACCGGCAATTACTTGAATTTCACTGAATTACTTGATGAGGAGCTACTTGCTGCTTCTTTGCGCAAAGCGAACCAATTCGCCAAGCAATCCGGGTTGGTACTAAATTCCGCTATGACTGCGGACATTAACGGTTATGCTTGGGGTTATGCGCAGAGTCTTCTCGATGCGGGCATTGAGAATTTATTCTCTTGTGTCCATACGCATCACGGGATGTTTCCGCTCGGTCGCAAACAGATTCCCTTCTGGTGGGAAACGGCCAAGGGCGAGAAGCTCTTAGTCTGGAACGGTGAGCATTACAATCTCGGCAATGAATTGGGATTAGCTTCCAATGTTGTTGATAGCTATGCCAGGGATGAGCTTACTTCCGCTTCTATTGTGCCGAACCCTATGGAGCTAGCGGAGAAGAGCATCATCCAATACCTAAACAATCTGGAAGCGGAACAATACCCTTATGATTTTGCCCCTGTTATGGTTTCAGGCCTTTTCGTAGATAACGCACCACCCAACACTGCTATTCTTGATTTCATTCGCGAGTGGAATAAAAAGCATGGAGCACATATTCAGATGGAGATGTCTACTCTACAAGGCTTCTTCGATACACTCAGGGAATCCACAGTAGAGCTTCCCGTTTATCGTGGAGATTGGCCCGATTGGTGGTCGGATGGCCCAGCATCAACCGCTTTGTCTACACAGCTATACCGTGATGCTGTAAGAACGCTACGTACGGTACGTAGTCTTGATCCCTTGCAACAAGCTGCTGATAAGCAATTGTTGGAAGCGGCTGAGTATAATCTCATGATGTATGCTGAGCATACTTGGGGTTACTCGTCTTCGGTCGGGGAGCCATGGCATCCATTGGTTCAAGCATTGGGTGCACGCAAAGAGCGATACGCAACTGAAGGACATCGGCTGGTTTACTCCGCACTTGATGAGGTCTTGGCACAGGAAGGCGAGGTTTCATTAGCTGCCGAAACGGATTTAAGCTATAAAATTATCAATCCGTTGAAGCTTAGAAAAATAGGTGTGGTTGCGCTACATGTTCATTATTGGCAACTTCCGCTCATACAGGAAGGTTTCCAAGTGGTAAATGAAACAACAGCCGAGACCCTGCCTTACCAGATGCAAAACGTTGCCAGAGGTACGTTAATTTGTGTTCCCTATTCGCTGGAGGCAGACGAGCAGGCGCGGTATAAGATTGTTCCTATGGTCATCAGCAAGCCTGTACTACCCACGACCTCAAGTTTCTTGCTTATCGGTGCAGATGGAGTTGTTGATGCGACGATGAAAGAGGCTGAACAGAAGTATCCTGTTATTGTGAATGAATCAGGCATAACCTCCCCTTTTGTCGACATCCGCTTTGCAATTGGTGAAGGGATTCATGCTTGGCTTGATCGGAAAAGCGGTCAGGAGCTACTCAGATCAGACCGTGAGCACGGCGCATTTACACCGATTTATGAGGTGACGCCCGTTAACGATCTTAAGCTTATGTTAACCACGCGGGGAAAAATGGGCAGGAACAGAAAAGGCAAGGATGTGCATCGCTCTGTAGGTCAGTTGACGTCCGTGAACTGTGTAGAAGAGGGTGCGCTATTCTCTACGGTCGAATTATTATATAAGGTGGAGGGCATGGAATTCTACTCCCTGTTTTTAACCGTTTACGCCACGGAGCCTCGAGTCGACGTCAAGGTGAGAATGCTTAAGCAATCGGTTTGGAAGCCTGAGAATGTCTATATTTCACTTCCGTTTTGCAATGGAGCTCAAGAGGGACAGCTTTGGGTGGAAAAAACGGGGACGGTGATGCGTCCGGGACTGGATCAGCTACCTGGCACGGGCACAGACTTCTACTGTCTTCAGGAAGGGACTGCACTTTGGGGCAACGGCACAGGCATCTGTATGGGCATGCCAGATACACCATTGCTTCAAACGGGTTCGCTTGAATATGGAGTTCGCAAGCTGATGGGGCACCCTGCATTAAGTCAGGATAAAAAGCTGCTTTATGCTTGGGTGCTGAACAACTTCTGGGAAACGAACTTCAAAGCCTGTGTCGGTGGTTTTTACGAATTCCGTTATCATCTGCAATGGGGAAGCTATGCCAGCCCGGAAGCGGCCATTCAAGCCTGTCATCAGATGAATACGGAAGCTGTAGTGTTTAAAGTCAGTGCTCAATAAAAACAAGCTTGTGTAGCTAACGAGTGGGATGGGTTAACCCTGAACTGGAGCCAAAGCTACTTTTGGAGCGAGAAAATATCTGTTTTTTGACTCGATCAGGCCAGCCGGATATCCGGCTGGCCTGATTGAGTCAAAGGATATCGACAGTGCAGTGATCGAAAGTTTTTTCGAAGCTCGTGCAACCTTTTGGGCTGGTGAAGGGTATTGGTAGTGAAGGAGGCTAGAGCGTGAGTAACCAGTTCGATCGTGTGCCTGAGATTGATGACATTTTGGCTAAGTACGCTAACATGGTCTATCGACTAGCCTTATTCCAAACCAAAAACAAAGCGGACGCGGATGATATTTTCCAAGAGGTGTTTGTTCGCTATATTTCGCATAGAAAGCCCTTTGCCTCTGAGGAGCACCAGAAGGCCTGGCTGATCACAGTGACGATCAATTGTAGCCGCAAGCTTTTTAGCTCAGCCTGGTTCAGACGGACCGTTCCACTTCCCGATTCCCTGCAGTTTAATACCAAGGAGAAGGGGGATGTATTCGAAGCCGTTCTGGAGCTTCCCCGCAAATACCGAACGGTGATTCATTTGTTTTATTATGAGGATTATTCCGTTAATCAGATTGCAAGCTTACTGTCGAGTCGGGAAACCACCGTTAAATCCCAGCTATTTCGAGCCAGAAAAATGCTTAAGGATAAGCTGAAGGAGGAGTTTGATCATGATTAAGCTCGTATACCGGAAAGCCTTCGATGAGATTACAGCAGATCAGGCGCTGCTGGTCCAAACGACTGAGAAAATGGGCAAGGCACATCGGGCAAAAAAGCACCCTGCTTTTCGTCAATATGCGGTCATTTGTGCTTTCGTCGGGGTACTCCTGATTCTGGCTTTGGTGCGGATGGAGTCGCTTCAAGTACAGACACCTGCAACTGCTCGTCCATCCGCTGGGGAAACAGCTACATCTCCTGCTGACATGTCTGGAAATATTTTAGCTGCGCTGCTTCCGAACGTAGCCAGTCATTATGTTCCATTCCAGGCGACTTCTTATGGGGGGAGTAAAGCTCCAGCCCCATTTTTCCCCTTTTCCTATCAGGAGCTTCAGGAAAGTAGCGTTGCTGTTCTGTTGGTGACAGTTGAGGATATAGGCGTATATCGAAAAAATGAAGAAGCCTACCAGCCGAAGGCCAGCTTCGGAACGTATCTTTATACAGTAAAGGTTGACAGGGTTTTGCAAGGCCAAGCAGATACTGACAATGGGGATCATCTGGCTATTGCTGAAAGGGCTTGGGCCGATCCCGTTCAAGCAGGCCAAGTGGAGAATATTGTTGACTGGCAGTTCAGTCCTTACACTTTTCGCGCCGAAGCGACAAGAACACTTGCCACGGGAAAACAATATGTAGTTTTTCTGCAAGCTAAGGATGAAACGGGCTGTTACCCTCCGGCATCGAACGGGTTCGGTATCTTTCCAATTGACTATATTGATCAGGAAGCCGCAAGAAGTGTCTTGCCTGAGCTTGAAGAACAATACAAGCTTATGGTGAAAACAACTCGGGCACCGATGGAGCATGATCTCTTATTCAGGCTTAGCAGCTTGTATGTGAAACGCGATTTTCTCTGAGTAGAGGTTCTAAGCCCTTTGTTGGCATCATGCTGATGAGGGGCTTTTTGTTTGTCTTTTCCGTAAGGTCAAAATTATGCACATCATCGGGTATGAAACATGTACCGTAAAAATGAAGCTCTCTTGTTATACTTACACAAAATCAACCATGCAGGGGAGAACGCGATGAGAGAACAAATGGTTATGCATGAGGCGACGCCTGCAGTGAAACAGGCGTTTTGGACCAGAAAGAGAAGAGAGCAACTGGCTGGATGGTTATTCATGACCCCAGAGGTTGTCGGCATGGTGCTGGTTTCCGCCTTTCCGCTCTTGTTCAGCCTGTTCCTGAGTTTTACGGACTGGAACCTGGTCGGCGGCTTGTCTTCGATCCGCTTTGTCCAATTTGACAACTATGTCTCGCTGTTTCACGACAGTCGGTTTCTGCTCGCTTTACGGAATAATGTAATGTTTACGGCGATTACGGTCCCGGTAGGTTTGGCTATCGCTTTGGTTATGGCTGTTCTGGTTCAGGCTAAGGTTTATGGCAAAAGCTACTTCAAGGTGGCCTTCTTCATTCCTTATATCTGCTCAACGGTGGCGGTAGCAGCTGTCTGGTCAGCGTTATACCACCCCTCGAAGGGGCCGTTAAATCTATTTCTCAACCAGGTTGGATTTGACAATCCGCCCAAATGGCTAGTCGACACCAGCTTTTCACTGGTTGCCATCATGATCATCTATATCTGGCAATTGATCGGTTATAACATGATTATCTTCATGGCAGGCCTATCCAATATCCCTGAGGATCTTTATGAATCGGCCACGATTGACGGAGCCAACGGAATTCAGCAATTCCGCAAGATCACCTTACCGTTGCTTGGACCTACGACCTTCTTTCTGGGAATCACAGGCGTTATTTCTTCCTTTAAGGTGTTCGATATCATTAAGTTCCTGACTAATGGCGGTCCCAATTACTCAAGCACTGTTATTGTTTATCAGATTTATGAAGAGGGCTTCCAGAAATTCAAAATGGGCTACGCCTCCGCCATGTCTTGGGTTCTGTTCCTGATCATCGTCCTCGTCACCTCGATCACGTGGATTACACAGAATCGCAAAATTCATTATTAAAACCCTACGGAGGAGTGCAGCAATGAGAAAGCTTTCGGTAAGTAAACTATTTTTTACCGCCTTTTTTGCCCTGTTGTCAGTGTTTTTTCTACTGCCTCTCATCTGGATGCTGTCGGCGGCTGCAAAAACGGAGAAGGATGTCTGGACATTTCCGATCCAATGGATACCAGAGCATTGGAACTTCATCAATAACTTCAAAACCGTATGGCTCGGTGATGTCTCCTTCGGCTTGTTCTATTTGAATTCGTTCAAGCTGGCGATCATTTCGACGCTTGCTACCATGCTGATCTCGTCAATGGCTGGCTATGCATTGTCCAAGCTGACGTTTACGGGCAAAGGAATCTTGTTCAGCCTGCTGCTTTCCTTTATGATGATTCCGGAGCAGGCAACGCTTGTGCCGAGGTACATTATGATTCAGAGAATGGGCTTGTACGATACGCACACAGCGATCATTATCTTGAGCATGTTCTCGATTTATTTCACCTTCCTGATTCGTCAATTCATGATGGGGATTCACAACGATATGCTGGAGGCGGCTGAACTCGACGGCGCTGGATATCTCCGTATTTTCTGGAGCGTGATGATACCACTCTCTCGTCCAATCCTGGCAACAGTCGGCATCATCAAATTCATCTGGACATGGAACGACTACCAGACACCGCTTATCTTTCTCTACACGAAACATCTGTTTCCCATACCGCTGGGCATGCAATTCTTTAAGGAAGAATTCGGCACGCGCATCTCCGTCATGATGATGGCGGCGCTTGCGGCAATTGTCCCACTGCTCATCCTTTTTATTCTGCTGCAGAAGCATGTGATCAAAGGTATTTCTGTTGGTGGAGTCAAAGGGTAGATAATTGCTAGCTAAGATGAACAAAAGACTTACCAAAGGAACGACGAAGTAATGGAGGGGAAGTTTGGAACTGTAGGAGCGATAGCGATCGCCTGAAAGCTTTCCTACGGAAAGCTCACATCGGAAGCATAAGCTGTCAGCAGATTTCAACAGCGAACAGCGGATCCAATTGAAGAAATCTGGGGGCAACAGCGACCGAAAGTCCAAACATTCCCCGCAGTTACGATCGGCTCTGGTAGGTAAGGGTCCTATGTTCAACTTATTATAAGTCAAAAATATTCACGTTATAACCACAATCCAGTACACGGTGTGCTTGCAGGCAAGGTAGTATACTGAGCGAGCAAGCAAGCACACAACCAATATCGAGGGGGAAACACATTGAGAAAGATCGTCCTGATCATGAGCTGTTTTATACTTGCCTTTACATTGTATGGCTGCGGCAGCAGCAAAGAAAATAGCACTGCTACGAGTGAACCAACAGCGGCTGGAACGGCTAAGGCAACTGAAGGTGCAGCAGCCGAACCCGCCAAAATCAAATTCTATACCTTTAAGACGAACAAAGCAGAGGAACCTGTTTTTCAAGCCGTGAAAGCGTTTAACGAATTGCAGAAGGATGTTGAGGTTGAGTATGTTTCCTTGGTCCAGAACAGCGATAGCGTTGAATTCATGACCAAGCTTGATGTTCTAATTGCTGGTGGAGAGACAATCGATGTATTCATGACCGGAAACGAAGACCAACTTCTGGAGCGGGCAGCGCGTGGAGTTGTTGAACCGCTTGACAGCTTCTATGCAACTGAAGGAGTAACACCTGCGGATGAATATTTCAAAAGTCCGACAATTGACGGTAAAACCTATGGCATTATCACAGGTTCAACACAATGGTTGACCGTATTCAACAAAGATCATCTGGATGCAGCCAAGCTGACGCTACCAGAGATGGGCTGGACCTGGGATGACTTCCGTGATTACGCGAAGAAGCTGACGACTGCCGATCATTACGGCACGTACTTCCATACATGGGGCGAATACCCCAACATCATCGCTTATACAGAACGCCCGAATCCACAACTTAAAGCGGACCTGACACCAAATTTCGATGATCCATCCTTCAAGTACTTCTTTAATCTTCGCCGCGTCATGGAAAAGGAAGATAAGAGCGTAGAGCCTTACGCCGATGTTCTGGCCGGAAACTACCATGTTCTGCAACAATTCTTTGCAGGCAATGCCAGCATGCTGGCGGTTCCGAGTTATGTGGTAAGAGCAGGCCTCAATCTAGAAAAATTTCCGCATGATTTCACACTCATTAGGGGTTAGTACTTCTTCCATTGCTACGCTTCGCATACTTCTCCTCCTCATCCAGCACTACCAGCCGTGCCAGAATTTTGATTCGCTCCTCACCCCTGGCCCTAGCATACAGGTCCAGGAGCCGGTCACGCTCGGTCATTCGCTGTATCATTGTTCGCTCACCTCCCGGACTTTGTCTCT
>JAIMBU010000284.1 GCA_023511325.1 Gorillibacterium sp. | reverse complement strand
TCCAGCGAGAGCGTATCGATCGCTTTTTTCCCAATAATTTTTCTGAAAAGCAAAAGGAGGATTTAATCGTGCAGCTACTGGAGGGCTGGTATAAAAAGCGGCAAAAGGAACAGGAACGATGAAACCGGAGACGAACACGCCATAAGCTGAACCACTTGCTCTCAAAAACGAGGGCATTTTTTTGTGCCCTTTTTTAGAAAGGGGATGTTTCCATGCACTTTACAAAAGGGCCACTGCGTGAATATGAACGCATGATGAAAGAAAAACCGAGAAATAACCGCGAGCCCGTCAAGACCATGCAAGAACGGGATTGCAGGCATTGTCGGTACTTTGACCAGTCTTCCGGTACATGCAGCAAAAAAAAGTGTGTTCTGTTGGACAAAGAATGAAACGCAGCTAGGATGTTCCCCCTCTTTTTCCGGCAGGTAAAACTGCCTTGACCTACATTTCCTGAAAGGAGGAATCAAATAACTTGAGGCTACTAAAAAACCGGATATTTTTAAGTGCTCTCTGTCTTGTTCTGGCGGGGGGCATTTCTTTTTTACTCCTGCCGCACTTTTATGAGAACAAAGGTGCAACCGTTACGGTGCTGCGGTCAGCTGCGGACATTCCGGCTGGAACGAAGCTTACGGATAAGCAGCTTACGACCGTGGAGGTAGGCGGCTATGGCCTGCCGGAAGGCGTTCTTACCGATAAAGCCCTGATTGTGGGAAAAGTCGCACAGACCGATATTGCCAGAGGTGATTATCTGTTTCCTCAGAAACTAGGTGATTTTCTAGCTGATGAAAAGCTGGACAGCATCGCAGAAAAGAATCAACGCCTTGTCACCATCAGCGTACCCAGCATTGCAGCAGGGCTTTCTTCCCATTTAAAGAGTAGGGACATCATAACCGTGGCCGTATTTATGGAGAAGGCAGCGGACGGTCAGGACTCTGCTCCGCAAGTCATTCTCTATCCCGAATTGCACAACCTGGAGGTATATAGCGTGGAGAACGCCCGCACACAGGACACCGCCGAGATACGGGAGCAGCAAAAAGGCAGTCCATCATCCACCGGTGATCCGGCTCCCAAGGCCATAACCTTAGTTGTCACCGAAGCGCAGGCCCAAAAGCTCATTCAGGCGGAATACACAGGGAAATTACATGTAGTGTTTGAGAAACGAGGTGCAAGTCATGAGTAAAATTTATGCCGTGTGGGGCGGTAACAACAGCGGCAAAACTACCTTTGCGGTCAATCTGGCTTGTGCCCTTTCCAACCGTGATGTGCTGGTGGGACTGATCTCCTCCAACCTAACCTATGGAGAATTGCAAACATTCTTCGGTCAGAGTGTTTCCCCGGAAAAGGGTTTGTTTGCAGCATTAAGTGAAGATAACCCCAACATCGGGGAGAAATTCACGGAGTATGGGGAAAGCAAAAACCTGTTTTTCCTCTCCATACCCACCCACTATAGCGGAATTCTCTGTGATACCGTGACATTGTCAAGCGTAGAGCGGATGATGGTTGCCGCCGCTTTGGTATTTGATGTTCTTCTGGTGGACGGAGCTGCGGAGTTAAACAATCCGGTGTCCGATGTCGGCCTCTGGCTGGCAGATACGATCTTCACCCTGCATAAGCCATCGATCGCGGCGCAGATGTGGCACAAGGGTGTTTCAGATTTTGCGCGCGAGCTGCATATTGAAGAAAAGCAAACCCATATCCTGCTGGCTCCTGAGGGTGAATTTGACGACAAGACCTATCGAAGTATTACCGAACTGCCTTTTGCCTATGAGTTGCCCGCCATCAAACGCGCTGGAGAATTAGAGAATGCCGGGACGCCCCTAGCCTTCTTTCAGGACCGATCCTGTCGGCGTTACAACAAGGTGTTGGAGCAAATCGCCAGCGGAATTCACGAAGGTGAGCAGCCATGAACAACCGGTTTTCAGTCAACGACCTCATCTATCGCGCCAACAAACAGCGCTCCGACAGCAGCGAAAGCGTTAAGGCGCAGGATTATGGAGAAATCCTCGATAAGCTGCAACGGCTCATCGCTAAAAATCACTCTGCGGAGCTGGCCCAGGTATTGTATTCGGAGGAAGCCGAGGGCAAGCTCAAGGATCTCATCATGCGCTACCTGAACAGCGAGCAGTTGGTAGCTAAAGACCTTCGCAATATCTCTGAACTGGTGGATGCGGTGTATTACGACATGGCGGGCATCGGGCTGTTATCCCCCTTTCTGCAAGACAGTGATACGGAAGAAATCAACGTCAATGGCTCCGGGGGCATATGGGTGCTATACAAGGACCGGAAGGTACGACTGAATGAAACCTTTGGCAATCCAGAAGCTTGCGCTAACATTGTAAGGAAAATGAGCCGGTTCGGAAACGTCATTCTCGATGGCTCAAAGCCCATCGGAGACAGCTATATTTCAAGGGGCATTCGCATGTCGGGAGCGATTGAACCTTGCGTTGACCCGGATGCCGGAGCCATTGCCTCCATCCGAAAACAAAAGCCCTTCTACATCACAAGGGAAAACCTGATTGGCTGGGAAACGGCCACTGCCGAGGAACTGGACTTTCTGAGTCTTTGTGTCAACAACGGCGTGTCGGTAGCCATTGCCGGGGCTACCGGCAGTGGCAAAACGGCGGACATGGGCTATATTCTAAGCTGCGTCCCCCCTGACAAACGCATTGTGACCCTTGAGGACACCCGGGAATTATCCTTGAAGCAGTTTGATGAAAACGGCGTGATGATCAATGATGTCGTTCATCTGCTGACTAAGGAAGAACCTAATCCTGTCACCATGCTGGATTTGCTAAAGCTGTCCTTACGGCTGCACCCGGGAATCCTGGTACCTGCAGAAATGCGCGGCAAGGAAGCCCTCACGGTGCAAGAGGCCGGACGGACAGGACACACCATCGTCAGTACCCTCCATGCCAATAGTGCACGGACGGCCTATGACCGCATCCTGACTATGTGCCTAGAAGCCGGGACTTCATTATCCGAGGATCGACTGCTGAAAAATATTGTGGAAGCCTTTCCGATTATGCTCTTCAAGATGCAATTGCCCGATAAATCCAGAAAGTATATGGAAATTTATGAGGCCACCGGGGTGCAGAACGGCGAAGTCATCGGCAATACCCTTTTCAAATATGTGGTTGACCATTATGAGCGTGACAACGCCGGAAGGATTACCAAGGTGGTGGGCAATCACAAGCGTTTGGGCAATATTTCTCCAGCCCTTGCGGAAACGCTGCTGGTAGGTGGTGTTCCTCAAGAGGAGATCCTCCGCTTTTCGGAAGGAGGGGCCGCATGAATGGGATTGATTTCTCCCTCATCCTTGTGTTTATGCTTGTCAGCCTTGCCTTGATCCTGCTGTTCAAGTTGAATCCTTTTGCGTTGGAGCAGAACCTGTTGAAAAAACGCCGCTTGGTTTTGGCGGGGACAAAGCTGAACATCACCGAGCGGATTGCCATTCATTTTGCCACACTGTTCCGGCAGACCCGCTGCACCCGGAAGAAATTTATCATAATGGTGCTTGTGTCAGCGGCTGGCGGTTTTGTGACCGGGATTTTGCTGTTCGGCAGTACCGGGTTGGCGGCGGTCATGGCGAGCTGTGTGCTTCCCGCTCCCTACTTTTACCTCGTGGTGAAAAGCTCCACAGCAGCACGGGAGGAAATCGAAGGATTGGAAAACAGCATGTCGATTATCACCAACGCTTACGCCGGGAATGACGACATCATCAAGGCGATGGAGCTTTATGTAGAGGAAAAGAACCGGTATATCCCCGTTCACCTGAGAATCCCATCGCCCTTTGATGAGTTTGTATCGGAAATTCGGCTTCTCAACCCAAATGTGGAGCATGGCCTCTACCGTTTGTCGGCAAAGATTAAAAACCGTTACTTTTCCGAATGGACCAAAACACTGATCCTTTGCCACCAGGACCGACGGCTAAAATTCGCCCTGTTCCCCATCATCAAAGCCATGAATGACGCCAAGTCCATGCAAGTTGAGAGTGACGGCATGATGGTCAGAGTATGGCGGGATTATCTGATGACGGCGGGATTGATGTTTTCCATCATTCCGCTGATGCGTTTTTCCAATGCTGAATGGTTTTTTCTTCTCACCCAAACCGGCATCGGAAAGCTGTTGATTATTCTCATGCTTCTAACCGCCCTTGGTACCGCCTTTTATGTGCTGCGGGCGACGAAACCATCCAACAGATAAGGAGGTTCACCCTTTGTTTTATCAAATCATCATCTTTGTCCTGCTGACTGCGGCAGGCTTTTTGCTGTGCAGACAGCTTTTGAAAATCCCAAAGCTGAGTATGAAAAAGAACATCAAAAACCTGCAAACCGAAAAGGAAAAACCAAGCAAACGGCTGCTCAATCGTTTTGTCATGCCCCTGGTAAAGCCCTTTGCCCGGTTCATTCCCCTTGACCCGGTGAAGGAAGCAAAAATGGCATCCATGCTGCGGCGTGGAGAACTGGAGCTGACCCCTAAGGAGTATTATGCCAGAGCTATCCTTTGTGCCTTTTTTACGCTCCCCCTTGCGCTGCTGTTGTTTATCATCGGCGCGGCCAACCTTGCGCCCATCGTGCTTATCTTTTCGGTAGTCATCTATTTTCACTTCATGACCGACCTCAAAGATAAAATGAAGGAAAAAAAGAAGCATATTGAAATGGAGCTGCCGGGCTTTGTCCGCTCCATCCTGTATCGGCTGGATGACAACACAGGCAAGGGCAATAGGATTGTCGTACAGGTGGATTTGATCCAGATATTCGAGGATTATCTCAAGGTGGCAAGCGATGTATTCCGTTATGACGTTTCCGTTCTGGTCATGGAAATGAAAGCGACGGACATTGAAACTGCCCTGCGGAATTTCAATGAACGGCTTGGCCTTACCGACGTTTCCTTTTTGGTGAGTGCCCTGATCGGGCTGCACCGAGGTGAGCATCAGGGCGAAGCGTTGGCGTATCTTGCCAGGGATATGGACATCAAAGCGAAAGAAACCTTCAAGAAAAAATTAAATACGTTGCCCCGCAGAGTAAAAATCGCTTCTATCCCGCTTGTGGCTGTGACCCTTTCCAGCCTGCTCTACGTGATCGGCTCTCACCTGATTCGTTCAATGGGGGGCCTTTTTTAATTTCTGTGAAAACGGGGAAACCCTTTTCAAAAATACATCCTTTAGGAGGCACCACTCATGCCAAGGTTCCAAGCC
>JAIMBU010000283.1 GCA_023511325.1 Gorillibacterium sp. | reverse complement strand
GTCCGAAAGCCTGACTTAATGAGCCAAAAGCAAGAATAGCTGCAACCCAGTCCGCAACGTTTAAAAGTAGCATGGTTTTCGAGCAAGTAGAAACAGTAAGCAGTAATCAGCACAAATAGAAAACCCACCCACCCACCTGCAGAGATGCAAAGTGGGTGGGTTTTCTGCTTGAGGGGTAAGGTTTGATGAAACTATCGGGAAGAATCGTCTCGCCTGCATGTCATGCAAGCGCGCGCTCCCCCGTGCTCGTAGCTGAGCAAAGCCCTATGGATTCATCGCTATTCCCGGAACGAAGCATCAATCTCCTTCGCGCGTTTGACAATAATGTCCCATGACTCATCAGGGTCTAGCTTGCCCTGATCGACTAAGGTCAGGTGTTCAAGAATGTCTGTCTCCACATCGGCGTGATGGGGTCCATAGTAAGAAGGGATGACCTTTTTCGCGGATTCGGAATACGTTTGCCCAATGGGGGCGTTACCGAAGTAGGGATCATGAAAATCACGAATAGCAGGGCTGTCATAAACCTCAGGGGTGGAAGGGAAGGTTCCTTCATTCATGAAGGCGGCAAGCTGCTGTTCTGGAGAGGTAAGCCATTTAGCCAAAGCATAAGCTTCTTTAGGATACTCCCCAGTCTTGGGTAGAGTTAGGAATGAACCCCCTCGATTAGCACTGTTCCCTGGCATTTCCGTAATATTCCATAACCCACTTGCAGTTGGTGCGCTTGTTTTAATGCTACCGATCATCCACGCAGGGCAGAGCATTACGGCAAAATCACCAGTCAACAATCCTTTACCCCAGCGCTGGGTATCAATGGCGATATCTGCAGACAGGTTGAGCTTATGGGCCTCTAACGCATAATTCCAAGCTTGCCTCACTTCAGGATTGGTGTCCATAATCAATTCGTCTGAAATGGGATCGTAGTATCGTAGGTTGGACTGACCGAGGATAGCACGGTACAGGTTTTCCAGATCGTTGATAAAGGCTTTTCCCGTCTTAGCTCGTACTTGGGCACCAGCAACAAGGAATTTATCCCAAGTGTTGATGGACTCTGCAACGGCTTCTGGCTTTGTCGGGAGGCCAGATAAAGCGAACAGATCCGACCGATAGAGCATCGCATACGGTCCAATATCAGTAGGTAGCCCATAAATAAAATCCCGATCTTTATTCAATACCTGTTCCCATTTCCAATCGAGAAACCTTGCAGACAGTTCATCGGCTCCATAGTCCTGCAAATTATAGAAATAATCGGGGAATTGTTTGAAGCGTTCGAGGTAGCTAATTTCAACCATGGCTAAGTCAGGTGCAGCATATCCCGCAGCGAGAGCCGTTTGTAGCTTGGCAGGTAATTGGGTGAACGTTGATGTCTGGATATGGATAGCAAGCTCAGGATGGACGGTTTGATAGTCTTCAATGAGTGGTTCCAAGCCTGATCCCTTAAAGAGCCAAACATTCAGATCGATCGGTGAGTCATTACTTATTACCTCAGTCTTTCTATTTACCGATTCACACCCATATGTGGTAAGGAGTAGAAGAAGACTGAGTAGGAAGGGGATTATGCTACGCTTGAACAAGATAATGGCATCTCCCTTCTTTATTTATTTTGCTTTTGGTAATCTTGAGGTGTACTACCGGTATATTTTTTGAACAGAAGGCTGAAATAAGCAGGATCTTTAAAGCCAACCTGTTCACTAACCTCGTATACCTTTAACGTAACGTCATTTAATAGTTCGATCGCTTTTTTAATGCGATGCTTGGTGAGAAAGCTGGAGAAACCTTCGCCAATATCCTCTTTAAAGACGCGGCCGAGATAAGTCGGGTTCATATATAACTCATCAGCTATCATCTTTAGCGAGAGGTTTTCTTTCAGCCGTTTTTCCATCGCTTCGATCATCATCGAGATCACCCTGCGTTTGGCTTTTACTTGTAGCTGTTCATCCAGTTGAGGTGGAGCAGAGCACATGGCGATATCGCGATAATGGATGACATTTTTCTTTTGGTTTTTCTTGATCGATCGACAAGCTTGCAGGCTTTCTCGATAAGCAAGAGCCAACTCACTGAGCGGCTCATGACGATTGGAAATACCAGCGCAAAAGGGAGACTTGAGGATACTTGTCAGCTTGTTTAGCACTTCTATAGTAAGCTCTTCCTCATTCTCGACCAACTCTATTTTCGGATTAAACAGTAACAGAATTGCTTCCTGCTCCTCCTGGATACCAACGGGATTAACGTAGAGATTAAACCATTCTTCAAGAATGTTGATAACAGCTGAGTACAATGTTTGTTCGGACCAACCATGTGGGACTGCTTCTCCTTGCAGAGTGACTGTAAGGATCGTGTACGAGCAGAAAGCGGGAACCAGTGTCTCATCAAAATAGGGTAGCGGGATTCCATAAATCAGGTCATAAAGCCGCTTCTCTAAAAGATTCTTCTCGCGAAGCTGAGACAGTTGGTTACGCTGCTTCTTCTGCTCCAATCGTTCATAGACCTTGGCGGCGATATCGAGAATACTATCGATTGGTGTAGGTTTGACCAAGTATTCTCTTACACCGTGGCGGATCGCTTGACGGGCATAATGAAAATCTTGATAGCCAGTCAATAGGACCGTTTCTATGTGGGGATAGTTCTCGTGAATATGTCTAGCCAACTCGAGTCCATCCATCCCGGGCATGCGAATGTCGGAGATTACCATGTCAACCTGGTTCTCCTGGAGAATCTGAACCGCCTCCAGCCCGTTCTGGGCAGAGCCGATGATGCTCCATTTGCCATCGGCCTTCCCTAACATTTCACTCAAGGAGCGGCGGACAAAGCTTTCATCATCCACAATCAGAATGTTCATTAGTTGCCCCCTCATCTCAATATCCGACGAATAGTCTAACCACAATATTTCTAACGCTTAGGCGGTATTACATCAGATATTATCCTTGATCATACTGTAAAGGTACAGTAACTTCTGCGCGCAATCCGCCTAGCTCACTGTTCGATAAGGAGAGGCCATAGTCCTGCCCGTAGATCAAGCCGATGCGAAAATTCAGGTTGGATAATCCCATTCCAGTATGAAGCAATTTCTCAGGTGTTACCTCGATCCCTGCGAGTGCCTTCTTCATTTTCTCCTCACTCATTCCCTTGCCGTTATCTTCCACGGTGAGGATGAGCGACATTCCTTCCTTACGGATGCGGATGCGGATCAGCCACACCTCGCGAATGACCGGCTCAAGTCCGTGTGTGATCGCATTCTCCACTAGCGGTTGAAGGGTTAGCTTCATGATCTGGCAGTTCATCACTTCAGGCGTAACGGTGATTTCGACCTGCAATTTGTCCTCGTAGCGAAGCTTTTGCAGATAGATAAACCGTTCCATCTGCTTCAGGTCATCCTCTACCGTAACGAACTCCGAACCCCCGTCGATGCTATAGCGCAAAAGATCACTTAACGCGAGTACCATCTGCGATTCTTCCCGGAGCTGCTTGTTGGCAAGCGACCAATAGATCGTGTTGAGCGTGTTGTAGAGAAAGTGTGGGCGGAACTGGGCTTTCAGGGCGACAATCTGGGCTTGCTTCTCACTGATTTGTTTACTGGAAAGATCGGCAATCGTATGATCCAAATTCTGCAGCATAGAGTTGTAGCTTGAATAGAGAATATCCATTTCCTTATTCATCGTCGTTTTAACAAAAGGTAACGTGGTTCCCCGTTCGACATTACTCAGCTTCGTTGCGAGATTGCGAATCGGTTTAGATAGTGTCCACGAGAAGAAAAAAGTAAAAAGTAGGGCAACGGCCATTCCAAGCAGTCCGAGCAGTAGAACATTCCGCCGAATCCCATTTAGATCCTTTACAGCTTCCTTGGCATCGATGTAAGCGAAGACACTCCACTGACTATAAGAAGAGTAGGCATAAGAGACGAACATATCAGCTGAGTTAACTTTCAGTGGGATGACATGGGCTTTATGAGAACCGAATTTATCCATAATACTGGAATCCATGTACATTCCGATTTCCTTCGGATTCGTTGAATAGACAATCGTATTAAAGGAGTCAGCAATTTGAATTTTTTCGTTTTTACCAAGATGAAACTGGCTGACAGCGTTGTCAATAACTTCTACAGGAAGCACGAGGAATAGAGTCCCCAAGCGATTTAAGCGATTCCAATCATTAATCTGCCTTGCTCCCATAACGACGGGAATGTTACCATTTAGCCAAACGTCTGCCCCAAACCAGACCATTCGTCCCCCGTTTTCTTGAATAGAGGGATACCAATAAGCATCACGGATTTCCTTCTCGCTATCCCAGATTACTTCCAGTGAGCTACTGTTGGTATAGGCCTCCGCATCGGACAAGCCAAACAGCTTAAATTGAATATCATAGCTAATTGAACGTGTCTGTTGATCAATATAATGGGAGATCTCTTTATTGTCCGTCTTTGGTATACGGTGCTCAGCAAGATCCTTCAATGCTTCCTGAATTAAGGGGCTGAACATGATCATTGCGGAGAGTTTATCATGATCCTGTAGAATAGCATCCATTTTACCTTGGAGTTGTTTGACGGACTCCAGAATGTACTGATTAGATCTTTGTAAAACGGCCTGTGAGGAAGTTCGGTACGACCAAAAAATAGTAACCGCAACAATCGTTATGATAATTAGGGAGTATCCCGAAATTAATTGAATCAGAATGGATATTTTCTTTGACATTCTATCACCCACAGCCCATCAGGATCTTCTTCCAATCATTGTAACAAAGCAAGCTGATAGCGACTAGACTAGGGAACATAAAAATCAATTATTTTATAGAAATGACATATTTATCTTAGTATATAATCCATAGAGTTGACCCTAGCTAATCTACTGTGATTTACTAGCTATATTGGAATCAAGTGGATAAAAAAGCCAACCTGTTGGGTGGCCTTTTATTTTCACAAACGAAAGGGCAGGAAACTGAGTGGGCACTGTATCTATGACAATTATACTTGCAGTTATCGGTCTGCTTATTGGCGCCCTGCTCAATATTATCGCGGATCATTTTCTCCAAAGCACAGTAAGGCAGGCGAAGGGGATCAGTCTTTTTTGTTCTCTTCGAAGCTTATTGGCACCATACTATTCAGGGCAGACCAACAAAGTACGGATGCCATTGCGTTACCCCTTGGGCGAGCTTACCCTGGCACTACTCATACCATTAACCATCCAATGGGTAGGGTGGGAGTGGGAGATCC
>JAIMBU010000282.1 GCA_023511325.1 Gorillibacterium sp. | reverse complement strand
GGGAAGTGGGTGGCAAAGAAACATTGGATCTATTCGTCAAGCTGTTTGCTTTGGAAGAAGCTACGCTAGAGGAAGAAGCTGTGCTAAGGGAAGAAAATCAGCAAGTGAAGAATCCAGAAGACAATAGCTCTGTGGAATCATGGGAAGAGCTAGATAACAGACAGAAAGGGATAGAGCAAATATGGGTAATGAATTAAAAAGGGTAGATGATAAATCTCGTCAAGCTTTTATTGAAGCGAAAAAATACATACCTGGCGGCGTGAATAGTCCTGTGCGGGCGTTTAAATCAGTAGGCCTTACACCGGTGGTCGTCGAGCGTGGAGCAGGCAGCCGGATTTATGATATCGATGGAAACAGCCTTATCGATTATATCTGCTCCTGGGGACCGCTAATTATGGGGCACGCCCATCCCGAAGTTATCGAAGCAATCATCCGTACAGCGGCAAAAGGCACTAGCTTCGGATTGCCCACTGAGCTTGAAACCGCGATGGCTAAACTCGTTTGTGAGCGGGTACCCTCGGTAGATGTCGTGCGCATGGTCAACAGTGGTACCGAGGCGACAATGACGGCGATTCGGTTGGCGCGGGGTGTGACCAAAAGAACTAAAATCCTTAAATTTGAAGGCAGCTATCATGGACATGCTGATTCTTTATTAATCAAAGCAGGCTCAGGCGTGGCAACCCTGGGACTACCAGATAGCCCTGGTGTACCTGAGAGCGTTGCTGCGGAAACGATTACGGTACCCTACAATGATCTAGCGGCAGTTGAGGTTGTATTTCGTAAATTCGGCGAGCAATTAGCAGCGGTTATCGTTGAGCCGGTTGCTGGCAATATGGGGGTTATTTTACCGCTTCCTGGTTTCTTGGAGGGCTTACGGAGCCTAACTACCCAATATGGCGCGTTGTTGATTTTTGATGAAGTGATGACTGGCTTTCGGGTAGATCGGCATTGCGCTCAAGGGCGCTTTGGAATTAAACCAGATCTGACGACCTTCGGTAAGGTCATCGGTGGTGGCTTGCCTGTCGGTGCCTACGGTGGTCGCAGAGACCTTGTTGAGCAGATGGCACCCATGGGTCCGATCTATCAAGCGGGGACCCTTTCCGGTAACCCGCTGGCAATGGCAGCAGGTTACGCAACGCTCAGTCTGCTCACCCCACAGGTGTATGAGCAGCTCGAACGCGCATCTGCTCGATTGGAGCAAGGCTTCCGGCGCAATGCGGAGGAAGCTGGCATTCCGCTTACGATCAACCGGATTGGATCGATGGTCTGTCCCTTCTTCACGGAAGGACCCGTCATCAACTATGAAACGGCAAAAGCCGCGGACAGCAGTCGCTTTGTCCGATATTACAGTAAGCTGCTGGATCAAGGCGTATGTGTAGCTCCTTCACAGTTTGAGGGAATGTTCGTCTCGGCAGCCCACAGTGACGAGGATATCGAAGCGACAATTGCAGCTAACCGCGTGGCATTGTTAGCTTTGTAGCGGTGTAGAAAACTTCAAATTAGGGTGAATATTATCGGGAAAACAACAGGCTGTAGAGAAATCCTTTTTCAAGAATAAGAAAAACTTAGTTTTGTCCCATAGGAGTTGCAGTTTTAGCGTATTTGACGAAATGGTCGGAAATAGATGCACTTTTTACAGTTACTCAAGGGAAAAAGGGATTTTCCAATGATCTAACTGCAGGTTTTACAGGTGCTCTATAAAATGGTCGGTCAATGACAAGCACAAAAGCATGTATAGAGACTGTTAAAATCGAAAATAACCTTTCTCATCTAATCTAGCGTTTAGCGACGAAACAAACAAAATAGCTATAGGAGGAATCATAATGCGTACATGGGTTATGTGTGATGATTTTTATCATCCAGCTAACACGGTGATAAAAGGGCTTGAGCCCTTGCAGGAGTTAGGTTATGAATTTGAGCTTTCTCTTGATGCGGCTGATTGGGCAGCAAGTAAGCTTGCTCAGTTCCCTGTTCTTGTGATCAGTAAATCCAACCAGATATCAGCGACAAAAGATGAAGCGTGGATAACGGATAAGGTGGAGCAGGCGCTTACCGCTTATGTGGAGCAAGGCGGCGGTCTGCTGCTGATCCACTCGGGGACAGTTGGGTATGCGGAGTCTACGGTATTAATGGATTTGTTTGGCGGTGGGTTTACTCATCATCCTGAGCAATGCTCGGTGACAATGGAGCTTGTGCTCGGGCATCCGATTACAGCAGGACTGGCGTTGCTTGAGCCTTTTACGCTAAAGGATGAGCATTATTTTATGAAAATGACGGATAATGCTGAACGGGAGTTGTTCTTGACCTCAAGCTCTCAGCATGGCAGTCAGCCTGCTGGTTGGACGCTCAAACGTGGCAAAGGTCGGGTATGTGTTCTTACACCGGGACATAATCTTGAAGTATGGTTGCACCCGTCCTATCAGCAATTGCTGGGACGCGCTTTAGATTGGTGTGTAGCAAGTAACTAGTCCGCTGATCATGGCCTCATGATTGAGGTTTAAACTTATTTTGTCTAGTTTGCTTTACGCAACTCATTCTTACTTCCTTATGGAGGATGTTTATGTTAGCAAAATATAATTTTTGGGGCGTTCCACTATCCCTCATCCTGATTTTGATGGTATTTGGTCTAGTGCTGCTATGAATTTTAATTAAGGGAGGAAGATCTAAATGAAGGAGCTTGGGCAGCGAAAAGAAGAATGGTATGAGCTTTTACTATCTTCTGCTCAAGCGGAAGCTGTGGATTGGCTGCAAGCAGAGCTTGGTATTTCAGCCAAATACGCTCGCAAGCTGAATGCGGAGAACGGCATTCGCGTGAAAGGAAATCGGATCGCGATAAGATTGTTCCCGCGAGAAGAGCCTCAGTTTGAACCGGACTGGAACCTTCCTGAACTTCTATATGAGGATGATTTCTGCCTAGTTGCAGCTAAACCTGCGGGCATGACTGTTCATCCGTCGCGGTCGGAGCAAACCGATACATTAGCGAATGCTCTATCTGGCTACTATCAGATGACGGGACAAGCCTGTCGCATTCGTCACATCCATCGGTTGGATGAGGATACGACCGGACCGGTTTTATATGCGAAGAACGAGCTGGCTCAGCTTCGACTAGACCAAGATATGCGTGAGAAAACGATCGGGCGTATTTATTTGGCGCTTGTTCACGGTAAGCTTAAGGCTAAACGTGGAACGATAGATGCGCCTATTGGTCGTGATCGTCATCAATCGAACCGCTACCGCGTTAGTCCTACAGGGGAGCAGGCCATTACCCATTACGAGTTGGTTGAGGCATTCAACGGGTACTCACTGGTCAGGCTTCGCCTAGATACCGGACGAACGCATCAAATTCGGGTTCACATGAGCCACCTGGGACACCCGCTTGTCGGAGATGTGCTCTATGGAGGTAAGCAGGAGATTATATCTAAGAATTCTGTTACAGGAATAGCCATGGGTTCAACTCTGATCGTTACTAGACAGGCTCTTCATGGTGAGCAGCTAGAGTTTCTTCATCCACTCACAAGAGAGCAGATAAAGTTGAGCGTCCCTCTTCCAAGTGATATGGTTGGCTGGCTTGAGCGGCTTCGCTTAACCTCTTGATCGATAGAACCTAATCTGAATAACAATTTATAAATCGCAAAAAAAGGGCTTAGCGAGAGAAATCTGCTTTTGCCTTTTTTGTGCGTTGAGGTTATTTATGGAGGCTTTCTGCAAATTCATACAAACCTTTTTTCATGGGCGTTTAAAGCTAATCGTAAGCTGTCTTGAGTTAATAAGCCAAACTCTACTTTCGATCAAAAAATTGGCATGCACCCTCCCTGATGTCCATATAATGGTTAGGAATGGATGGATAGTTACGGGAGGGAGGATGAACAGATGACGGAACAGGGTTCCGGGCTGCGTTTTGATATTTACGAACGGGTAAATTTACCCGAAGGGTTAGAGGGTATACTGGAATTGGAAGCAGCCGAATTAGCCCCTCATATCCAGGTGATTGAGGAAGCAGATTATGCGGTCGTTAAGGGGAATCTATGGCTGACAGGCGCTTATCGGGATGAGAACGGTCTAACCGGGCAATCGCTTGAGCATTTGATACCTGTTGAAATCACGATGCCGCTAAATCGGATTCATCGCTTGGAGGATATTCGGGTTGTCATTGACCAATTTGATGTCGAATTGGTCACGAGTCGCAGTATGAATGTAACCGGTGTGCTTTCTCTGCATGGGTTAGAGATGTTGTCATTTCAAGAGCGAGGTGTCTGGGAATCCTCTGATCAGGAGGAGAAGGTATTTGTCTATGAGCAGGAAGTCGCACCTGATGCTGTCCAAGGCTCGTCCCCCCAGATTGAAGACATGAGAGTTGAGGTGCAACAGGCTGACGATGTGTACGAGAACGAGGTGGTCAACCTTGCTTCTTCTTTTTCAGATGGGGAGGAAACTAGGGAACTTCGGTCTGAACTACCAGTGGCAGACTGGGAAGAAGAGATTGAGGTGCCAGCATTAGAAGAAATTGCGCAGGACTCCACTGACGATTCATTTTATGTAGAGGAACCTTTTACTCGTGTTTACGCGGAATTGGATGAAGAAAATGCCCGTTATGATCAGTCAGAGACCGAAGCTAGCTGGGTTGATCAGCCGTTTGTTGCTCCATTTCTCAATGCAGCTAGGAGGGCAGATACTCAGGCTGCCCAGCACGAAGTATCTGCCTATATCAATGAAAGCCCGCAAGAACGAGAACAAAGAGAGTACAGAGTTGCTTTTGCAGCCAAGCCGGCCTCTGAGATGATTTCCCATCTGAATTCTTTAGTTCATTCCCATGAAGCTACGGCTGTATTACCGGAAGCTGAACGGAATGAAGCTCAATCGTTCGAGGACTCAGTTGAATGGAAGAAGCTGTTTATTCATGAAAATGAACCAAGAGCCTTCAAACAATTGCGTATTTGTATTGTGCAAAAGGAAGAAACCCTGGAATCTATCGCTGATCGCTATAATATGAGTGCCCGGCAGATCGTTTTATACAACCGACTTGGCGGAGTTCAGGTGGGTGAGGGGCAAATTCTCTATATTCCCACTCATTGATCCGCAGGAGTTCTCATCGAAACAAACAAGTCCTGTATCTCCATTGTGGAGTACGGGACTTGTTTATTGACTCCATTGTTGAATATGGATATGATATAAGGAAGAAAAATAAATATTTGAAAATAGCAAGGATAGGGA
>JAIMBU010000281.1 GCA_023511325.1 Gorillibacterium sp. | reverse complement strand
TTCCAGCCGTTAGACCAATTTTCCGCCAAGCTGATTGAGTTTTGTATGGATCGAATTCCGGCTACACAATCAGAGCAACCCTCACAAGGTAATGTAATCAGTGTTTACTCTGCCGCAGGTGGAACTGGTAAAACCATGACTGCGTGGAATCTTGCTCGATCACTTGCTTTTTATGGGCATAAAGTCTTTCTCTTGGATTTACAAACGGTACAAACCCCTTCGCCTTTCTCTTGCTCACAAGACGGAGAAGAGGGTGGGCGCAGTGCCCGCTTACTTTACTATTTAAAATCCAAGCCGCTGGGACTATCCGCACGTATTTCCGCTTTAAAATCAGTCGATCCCCTTTCTAAGCTTGACTTTATGGAGCCGATCGAACAAGCCGGAGAGGTGGAATCACTGACATTGGAGCATGTTCTTGTGCTGATTCATTCCCTCGTTAGTATGGGTTACGATTTTGTTGTCATTGACTTAGATAGCAGCTTTAACGAGAGGATTAAAGCTACGATCTCGATAAGTAACCTGGTGTTATGGTTGGTTACAGACGATATCAATTGTCTGATGAAGACACAAAAGGCGATCCAGCAGTTGACTCGACCGAACATGGTAGGGAGTAAAGACGCCGCTCAAACCCTCTTTGTACTCAATCGTTTCACCGGGGGACTCAACAATGATTTAGCTGCTTTCAATATTGAGCCAGCGGTTTATTTGCCTTATGTGCCCTCGTGGAAGTCAGTGGCATCGGCCTCACGACTGCTTGATGAGACGGTGATTCAAGAGGCACTTGCTGGATTAATTCATCAGCACTTAGCTCCGAAGGAGTTGAGCGGTTTTTGAATGAGCAGACGCTTGACCAGGTGATTCGTGGCCATGTGCTACTGCAATTAGATCGGCAGCCGGGGCGTACTGATGATGAATTGCGCGAAATAATCGAGAATGATGTCTTTCGGCATTCCCACGAGCACTATCTGAGTACGGATCAGCAGTGGAAGCTCGTGGAGCAAATTTATCATTCCTTTCGCGGGCTTGATGCCCTACAGCCATTAATTGATGATCCAACGATTACAGAGATCATGATAAATGGACATGAGGAAATATTCATTGAACGAAACGGTAAGATTGTGGCTTTCGAGGGGCGTTTCTCAAGTAGAGAGAAACTGGAGGATGTGATTCAATCGGTCGTGTCTAAGGTTAATCGGGTCGTCAATGAGAGCAGTCCGATTGTCGATGCCCGCCTCCCCGATGGATCAAGGGTTAACGTGGTGTTGCCGCCGATCTCGCTTAAGGGACCAACCATGACCATTCGCAAGTTTCCCGCGAATCCTTTAACCATGGACGACTTAGTCCGAATGCAGGCCCTCCCACATGAAGCAGCCATGCTGCTTAAGCAACTGGTGATTGCCAAGTACAACATTTTTATCGGAGGTGGAACCGGCTCAGGCAAAACGACTTTTCTCGGTGCACTTGCTGGCTTCATCCCAGAAGATGAGCGGATTGTTACCATTGAGGATTCGGCAGAGCTGCAAATTCGTAATATTACTAATTTGGTCAGCTTGGAGACACGCAATGCCAACACCGAAGGCAAAGGAGAGGTGACCATACGCGAGTTAATCCGCACCTCGCTCCGCATGCGTCCCAACCGTATTCTGGTTGGAGAAGTACGAGGTGCGGAAGCACTTGATATGCTATCGGCAATGAACACGGGGCATGAGGGAAGCATCAGTACGGGACACGCCAACTCGTCAATCGATATGCTCAGTCGCTTGGAGACGATGGTATTAAGTGGGGCAACCCTGCCGCTTAACGTAGTACGCAAACAAATGACTTCAGCGCTTGATATTCTCATTCACCTTACGCGCATGCGCGATAAATCCCGAAAAGTAACCGAAATCCATGAGGTGCTCGGGTTCGAAGATGGAGAGGTTCGCTTAAGTCCTTTGTATCTTTATGAAGAGAAGGAGGGAATCGGTGAGTTAATCCAAACAGACAATCGATTGAATCATGTTCGTAAGCTGCAACTAGCGGGGCTGAACCTGTGTGGAGGGGAGTAGCATGACTATCATTGGGTTTTCCTTATTATTTGGGGTAATTGCATGGCTTGCGATGTCAGTATTGAAAGAAATTGCCGCTCGTTCAAAGCTTGAGAAAAAAAGCGAATCTGAGATATCCGGCCTAGCGATTGATTACTTCACCGTTCACTTATCAACTAGACAGTATCTGCTTGCCGTGCTTCTGGCAGGTAGCTTAATGACTGCTATTGGGTTATTGTTCTACGCTAACATTTGGGTTGCGAGCTTTTTCTTTTTTAGCGGGTTCTTCTATCCGCGGTTGATGATGAAGAACAAAGTAAAAAAGCAACGGGAACAGTTCAGCTCACAGTTCCGCCAATTGCTTTACTCGCTCTCTTCCTTGCTTTCAGCGGGGCGCTCCGTCGAGAATGCTTTCCGTGATGCTGCAAGCGATCTGAAAATGATATATCCCGATCCGAAAACAGCCATCCTGTTGGAGCTTGAACGCATCGTTCGCAAGCTAGAGCACGGGGAGAACATTGAGTTGGCTCTATCTGATTTGAGTAAGCGCACAGGTTTGGAGGACATCCGTAATTTTGCCGATGTCTTTACCATCTGCAAGCGGACAGGCGGCAATCTGGTGGAGATCGTCCGCCGAACCTCCAATATTCTCGCTGATAAAATGGAGGTGAAGCAAGACATCGCGGTGATGATGGCGCAGAAGAGATTTGAGTCTCGTGTACTTGGCGCAGCACCGATTGTGGTAGTTGCCTTCCTAAGTTTCTCCTCACCCGATTACATGGCTCCTCTATATGGCAATATGCAGGGAGTTACCATTATGACAGTGGCGGTAGTCGCCCTTTGCGTCTGCATGTGGATTAGTGAAAAAATTATGGATATCGAGATTTGATTCATGGTATTGGGGGGGAACTCCCATTCAAGCGGTTAGTCAATCAACTAGTGGGAGATAGAAACAATGAACCAAGAACCAAGTTACTCCAATATTGAGAAATTCGCTTTGAAACTGGTAAGCATGCTGAAAGCAGAAGAACGTTGGCCAAGTTTATTTACTAGGATCCAGCTCAAGCTGATTTTACTTGAAGGGCCTGCAACCGAGTCAAACGCGGCAAGCTGCTTTATCGGTCGAGCTCTGATGATGATGTTAGGAGCATTTCTACTCGTTATCGTCTGCGGTCTTGCTGCACAGGACACAGCGTTATTGGTTACAGCGATGAGTTTAGTTACGCTGATCCCGGTTTTTACGTTACGTAGGCTTGATAACCGTATCCGCAACAAAAAAAGAAGAATTATTATCGAGCTGCCTGAGCTGTTGAGCAAGATTGTACTGCTAGTAAATGCTGGTGATACGGTGCAGCAGGCGATTGGAAGATGTGCACCTCATTTATTAGAGGGTGAAGCCATGGGTCAGGAAAAAGAAGATAGCAAAAGTCATCTGAATCGTGAGCTATCCATTCTGATCAATGATCTCGGAAACAACTTGTCCTTCTCCGTGGCTTTGGAGAACTTCAGCAAGCGCTGTAGCGTGCAGGAGGTTTCACTGTTCACCAATACGGTTTTGCTTAATTATCGGCGTGGTGGTGAGGATTTTGTCACCAGCTTGCGTGAGTTAAATCGCGTTCTCTGGGAAAAACGAAAATCATTAGCCAAAACCTTGGGCGAGGAGGCTTCCTCCAAGCTGGTATTTCCCATGGTGCTTATTTTTCTAGTGGTGACAGTGATCGTTGCAGCTCCAGCTATCTTGATGATGGATTTATATTAGAGAGGAACGTGATGATATGAAAGCTAATTACCTAAAAGAAACCCAAAGGAAATGGAAAGGAAAAGTCGGTTCAGTCAGTAAGCGCTTCTGGAAAGATGAAGCGGGGCTCGGCACCTTGGAGATGTTAATGATCCTAGCTGTACTTGTTCTTATCGCCATTGCTTTCCGAAAATGGATTATTAAATGGGTTAATACGCTTTTTAATAGTACAGACACGAAAATCACCAATACATCAACGTCAGTTTCAGAACCAGTAACAACCTGATGAGGAGGCAAAGGGCTGCAAAGGGAAGCATACCTTTGCGAAAGCTTCAGCTTATAGCCATTGGCGAGGAAGGACAATTAACGCTGGAGGCTACGATGATCTTCCCGCTTATCCTGATTATCAGCTTCTGTATGCTTTTTTTCAGCTTATTTGTCTACCGCTCGACAAATTTAGAATTTGCGGCAGATGCAACCGCGGAGCGAGCAGCCTTCAATTGGGATAACTCGCAGAAGGAACCGATAACGGGAGCGTACGCACAAGGAGAGAGTGATGGTCTATATTGGCGCACTTCAGGTGCGGAATGGTCAGCTTTATTTGGGCTTTCAGGGAATCGATCAAGCAGACTAATTCTCCCGGTACAAGATCTGCAGGTAGCGAGCATCAACCAGACCAAGCTTGCTCGAGCTGCAGTTGAGATCCCTTTAGATGCAGGTGGGGAAATCGCTTATCTGAATAGCTTTATCGAAAGAAGCATTCGCGTTCGCTTGAATCAGGCAGGAGGGGCCCCAATATTCTTCTCATCCTTCATGCCCAGTGATCGAAGCGCGGGAGCAGCAGTTTCCTTCGTTACCGAGCCAGCTGAGTTTATTCGCAACTTGGAGCTCCTTATCGATTATGCCAGCAAATTAAAAAGCTTCTTTACCAACAAAGATGGTGGACAAGCGGCTTTCGAACAATTCTCCGAAGAGAAGCCTCCTCCCTACATCGATTCAGAGGTCAAAGCGAAGCTCTATATTCAGGAAATGGTCAACGGCAAACGTCCAGATAATCTTGTAACTGAACCGATTGGCAAATGGCGCGAATATGACGCCATTGATGCCGACGGAGTTGCCCATGATGCTAAATATACAATTAGTAAACAAGAAGCGTTTGAGCAGATTGCCAAAGACGCGGAGCTTCTGCGCAGGGGAGAAATTAAGGGCTGTGTATGGCATTTCTTTCGCTATAAGAAAAGCAATAAACAATATTTAACGCCAGCTATCAAGAGTGAGTTGGAGCGTAATGGAATCATCTATGTCATCCATGATATCTAGCGGCTGGAATTTTATCCGAGGATTACCCTGCAGGAGGTTGTATGTGGAAAAGACTTTTTATCAAATCTGATGGTTCTGTTTCTGTGTATCTGATTATGATCATTTTACCTATATTTCTCTTTAACGC
>JAIMBU010000280.1 GCA_023511325.1 Gorillibacterium sp. | reverse complement strand
TATTGAAATAGCTTAGATCATAAGTTCCAACCCTTGAACTATCGTGATTGAAGCTAGCAGCTCGTTCAACTTAACGGTTTAAGGTTCGGGAACCGTCACAGAATCAACAGTAAATTCCTTGGTGAAGGTATTGTTGGTTTTGGTCATTTCCGGGTAACGGTTAATGTCGTTTACCTGGAACTTCAGCTGGTAGGTGCCCGCTTGGGGGGCAATCCAGACCAAGCTGCCTGAGCTTGAACCAGTTACCGTCAGCGTGACGGATTCACCGGGCTGAATTGCATTCATATACTTATCCGTCCAATTGACTACCGCACCACCGATGACGAATATGCCGCCGGTAACAATCTGATCAGGAGTAGCCAGAGGACCGATATTCTTAACAGTGGCGGTGAAGCTCACTTCGTCTCCGACTTGTAGCTGTACAGGCGACCAACTGACATCGGTTACGATCAGGTCTGCTGCAGGGATGGCCGCAGTGTTGGCATCTCCAAAGTATTGGAATCGATAGAGTCCGATCATGCCTTCCTTAACTACGACGCGGATCGTATGATAACCATACTCCAGGCCTTCAATGGAGAAGACCTCCTTGTCGTAGCCTTCCAGTCCAGCGTTGACCAGATCGACGGTCTGGATGAAGTCGCCGTCAATATAAATGTCTGCTTGACCGAGATCATTCTTGATGTGGGAGAACCACTTGATCCCGCTTCCCTTAAAGGTTAGGGAGGCAAAGTCTCCCGGTGTGCTTGATTCGTGCCGCTCATTCCCTGCATCCACGGCAAATGTCGCAGCGGAATAGTAAACAAAAGGGCTGTCATCGAGGATATTCCGCCATTGATCCTTTTGATAGACGCCGGGCTCAAGCAGGAAGTAGTCGATGTTGGCTCCACCACTATCTCCAGTGGCTTGGGAAACTCTAATATCATTCGGCCCGCTATTCAGCGTAACATTGGTTTTTACCTCTTGGTATTTCCCCGTACCGCTCCAGCCTCCAGTTGAAGGGAGGATTAACTGTTCAAGCTTGACGTCATTGACGAACAAGCTTTTGGTTGAACCAGCCGCTTCTCCATTGGCATAACGGATCGTAAGAATATAGGGCTTGGTGGCTTGTGCGTCGGTATGTCCGTCTACTTGGCTTAGGGTAACTCCGCCACCATGCAGGCTGCCAACAGCCTTACCACCAGAAGCGGCTGAGTCATTCTGCTCATTAGCCGTTCCGCTCTTGATCCCTAACTCGGCTTCGCATTTGATCGAACCAGTAGCTGCTGTGTAGACGCAAGCGGTAACGGGAATCGCTGCGGTCACTGCTGTAATCACATTACTAAGCGGTGATAGATTCCCCGATTCATCGACGGCTTGCACGGAGAAGCTGTAAGTGGTTGCACTGGTCAACTCCTTCAAGCTTATCGTCGTCAAAGAGGAAGGTGTCGTCTGAATCAACTCGCCATTCTTGTAGACATGATAGAAGGCTACCTTATCGTTATCGGTTGCGGGTGCCCAGGCCAGATCGACTTGGGTATAGCTTGCCGTCACTGCACTCGTTAATACGGGAGCAGTTGGGGCAACTGTTTCTTTTACAGACAGGATATACTGAATCGTTTCACCGGGAGCTAGTGTTTCCTCTAAAACCAGGCCTGGCCCAGCTTGAAGCGAGGGGATCCGGCTGTAAGCCGCAGCATAGGTATCGCCTGCACCGAATCGTTCTCCTGTATAGATAGCATCTTGGGGCATCTGTACATTCACTCGCATCGTCACAGGAGTCGCTTCGAAGTTGACGAAGTTAAGCAGGATCTTATCCGAGGATGCACCTAGATTGGTCACACCCAGAGACGAGGTATCCACAGCACGGAAGTACGCCTTCTTATTGGTAAGCTCAGGTGCATTGACAACCTCGTAAGTCAGCGGCTTGCCGTGAGTGGAGTAGGCCGCAGTCAATCTACGATAGATGCTTAGTCTTGTCTCACTGCTGGTATCATTGCTGTTCACGTGAGCTTGCGTATTCTCGACGCGATGGGTATTCCAGTTAATCGTATCGTCGAACAGGCTGTAGGTATTGAAGAAAGCTGCATGCTGGATCGAGTAATCCGTATAGCCAAGTGCTGCCCGAATTTCCCGATCGAAGGATGCTTCATAACGGTTCGACCAAGTACCGAATTTGGTATTATCGGCATGACCGTCGTTGGCTCCATTCTCACTCATAATCATCGGCTTCGCTACACCGTCTACGGATTCAGGATAGGTTAAGAGCGTCTCCAGCAGGGCTCCTCCCCGTGCTTGCGTTACACCCGTTCCGCCATAGCTGTGCCCATTGGTGAAATCGGTTAAATCCTCGACTTGTCGGCGATATTCCGGATTCCGTTCCCAGCCGTCCGGTATCCCCTTGGATGGCCAGTAGGCCCAGCCTGGGGCTACGATCTTAAGCTGCGGATTATAGGTGCTCCGATAGTCACTCAGCATTTGGGCGATAGCCTTGTTGCCGACTAAGGAGGAACCGAATAGACCAGGCTCATTGTCTACCTCCACATATTCAAAGAGGTCACCGTATTTTTGCAGGAAGCTGAAATAGTAGTCTCTGACTGCGGGTGTGATCGTACCATTTAACACATCCGGACTTCTCATGATATCTCCGCCGAAAATATCCATCAAAGGCGTAATGTTCAAATCCTTCAGGGTCGTTAAGTAATTCCGCCCATTGGCGCTAAAGGAGCTTTGGGCATCGGACCAGAAGGAGGTACGATACATGTTGTCGCTATAGGCACTTCCCAACCATTTGGTCAGCTGAGGAAGAAGCCGGATGGCGTTCTCGTTATAATCGAAGCCGTTAGATAACGTAGTGCCGAGATGGGCATTCCTCCCATGAATGGCTTCCTGTGCCGGAGAGCCAAGGGCCTCCAGCTTAAGATAGTCCCATTCCCACCAGATGTAAGCATCTCCCGATGTATCGGCATAAAGCCCTCTGTCTGCTTTCAGCAGGAGATGGTTACTCCCCACCTTCAACATTTCCTTGGGAATATACAATCGGTAGGTCTGGCTGAATTGACTCTCGCTACCGCTGCCATTAACGCCAGCGATTTGTACGAGTCCCGCCATCTGGCCGTTAGAGAAGACCGCCATTTGCGGAATCGAAGAATAAGCATCAATGACGAAGCTGCTCAGTTCGATGCCATATTCCGGTACAGACGCCAGCGTATAGGTAATGTCCAAGCTGCCGGTCTGATCTAGCTTTAAGCCTTTAGGCAAGCTGGACCAATCGGTTCTTGTGCTCCAATCTGTGGGTACCGTAATCGCCGCTGGTCCGTTATATCCCGCTAATTCGGCAGAGGAATGATCCGCTTGTCCCAGCTGCCAGAGGACGGTTTTTGGCGCCGGGGCCGGAATCTCTGGTGCTTGGAAGGTGAATACCTTGTCGGATGAGAGCGGAAGGCCAACTAAGCGACCGGCTGAAGCATCTGCCTTAATCCGCACTTGGACAGCGCCTATGGCTACTGTACGATTGCCAATCGGCTGAGGATTCGCCGTAGCAGCTTCCCAGCTTATTCCGCGATCCACACTATATTCATAGTATTGAAGTCCTGAATAGCCAGGTGTATCCGTCCAACCGAACAGATCCGCTCCATCATTAACCACGGGATGAGTTGGAGCAGATGGCTGGACCGTTAGTTGATCCTGAAAGACGGTCAATACAACATCGTCGATGAATACCTTCGTCCCGGATGGTTTCTTGTTATCCCCATTCAGCACATGGAAGGCAAGCCTCAGGTCTGTAATCGGATCGCTACCAAGCTTGGAGGCAAAACGAGCGTTGGTTCCAGCCAGATAAACGGTCTCCGTCGCCCCGGTTTTCACACCTGCCATCAATGAGTCATCGGTATATTTCTCACCACCAGCCGAGTTGGTTGACCAATTGAGTCGTGTGCCTTGACCTGAGCCGAAGCCACCCTCCTGCCAGATCTTATATTCGAGCCGAACAAGCATTCCTTGCTTACCGGCAAAGGAGCTCAGCTCTTGGGCCGATAGACCAAAGGAACCGGTTTGGCTTTTGGCAGTCGTTCCGTTTTTTAATGAAGAGAGTAGTGTCATGGAGAGGGCTGGGTTATTTGCGTTATTTGGATTAGGCTCCCAAAGGCCATTAAATCCATCCCAGGTAGCTTTGGCGGTTGCCCAAGGAAGTCCATTCGCATCGAATTTCCATGATTTCACCATCTGTGTAACATAGTTCACTCCGTTATACGTGTACGGATCACCGACAGCCTGAGCTACTGGCGTGCTTCCCTCTCCCGCAGCAGCGGCGGCTGTACGAATTCCTGCTCCAAACCCGTTATCGAAAGGTATTCCAACGGACAACATCAGCACGGCGACAAGCACCAGGCAAATACGGCGTCGGAAAAGCATCATTTTCTTCATTCCTTAATCCCCCTTAGTTAGTAATTACATAGGATGCAAAAAACTGTAAACGCTTACTAATCCGTTCGGCTGCCTCCTTCCGCTAGAGTAAACAGCATACGGCTGTCTACATGACTCATTTAATTAGGTTGATCTACGCTCGCTATTAGGCTCGGTTGAATCATAAGTAAAGATGGAATAAATAACAATATACCTTTTTCCCCAAGCTAACTCATTGTCAAAAATGATCCACGTCCTTAGTGAAATCGCCAGCATTTCGTGTGCTGCCGTCTACCGTTCTAGAATTTTTGCAGCGGATCGCTTTTTCGGTAAAAGGGGAGGTAGCTATCGCCTGAATAGGCACAATAAGTATAAATTATCGTAATTTTGATCAAAATACCGTCAAAGCAGCGATCGTATTTTTTTTATAATAGGGGTATGTTCATTAGTTAGATGTGATCGATAACTAAACAATTGAGGTGTAAACATGGGGCGAAATAGTAATACGTTGAGCCAAAAGCCACCGGCCACTAGGAAGCGCAAAGGCTGGTCATTGCAGCAGGGGGAGACATTGGCTGGCTTTTTGTTTGTCAGTCCGATGCTGATCGGGGTGATCGTTCTCGTATTGATTCCGATTATAGCTACGATGGTGCTTAGCTTTGCCGATTGGAATTTTGTCCAAGGCTTTGACGGCATTCACTGGATCGGATTTGAAAATTTCAGAAAATTGTTTGATGACGATATGTTTATTAAATCGGTGCGTAACAACTTTCTTTTCTTGCTGACGGTACCGATTTATATGCTGGTCTCGATGGTTTTGGCAGTACTTATC
>JAIMBU010000279.1 GCA_023511325.1 Gorillibacterium sp. | reverse complement strand
CTTTTCGGCAGCAAAGCAGCTAATTCGAGGAACGTCTACCTTTCTGCGGAAAGCTTCTTCGTTTTTTGACGTCAAGCTTTCTTTGAGGGAAAGCCGTTTTAAATCAGTTGCCGCATGCACGGCTATCTGTTCTTTCTGTGAAGAAAGGGGATATGTGTCCTTATTTGTAGCGATACGTGATCCGACCTCGAGTCAGATCATAAGGTGATAGTTCAACAGTAACCTTGTCCCCCGGTAAAATACGGATAAAGTGCATCCGAATCTTTCCTGAGACATGGGCCAGAATTTTGTGCCCATTCTCGAGCTCCACACGGAACATTGCGTTTGGCAAAGGCTCGATTACGGTTCCTTCTACTTCGATCACATCTTCTTTGGCCACTGTCATTCTCCTCTCTCTTGCGCTTCATGCTCCTGGCTCTCCTGAAACTTGTTCAAGACGAACCTCAGTTTTCCGTTGGTGACACGCCCCGTTTCGCGCAAACTTTCCTCGACTTCCCTGCTCACTTCATTCAGAAGCTTCAGGTGTAGGATGTTTTTCTTCTTCGGTTGGTCAAACTTTCGTTTGTTGCCATCCGCGATTAGAACGAAACGAGTATCGACGAATCCGACGATAACGGCGTGCTTTTCAGCATCCCGGCCTTGCAAAACACTTACGATTTGACCTAACTGGGGTTTCCCCATGATGATCACCCAACCTTCGTCAGGATCTCATATCCATCAGCCGTAATGGCTACTGTATGCTCAAAATGAGCACATAAAGCTCCATCTACGGTAACGACAGTCCAATTATCAGCAAGAGTTCTCACGTAGCGCTCGCCAGCATTCACCATTGGCTCAATGGCCAATACCATTCCTTGCTTCAAACGCGGTCCGCGATCCGCAGGACCGAAATTAGGGATATGCGGCTCCTCATGGAGCTTCGATCCAATTCCGTGTCCGACATACTCGCGTACAATGGAGAAGCCTTCGCTTTCCGCACACATTTGAATTGCATGGGATACCGTAAAGAGACGTGCATCTGGCCTAACTTCGGCCAAACCTGCAAACAAAGACTTCTCTGTTACTTCGAGAAGCTTACTGGCAAGCGGAGATATCTCTCCGACACCGTAAGTCCAAGCTGAGTCACCGTGATAGCCTTTGTATTGCGCCCCGATATCAATGCTAATGATGTCGCCATTCACAAGCTGCCGTTCACCGGGAAAACCATGCACCAATTCGTTGTTGACTGAAGCGCAGATACTGGCAGGAAAACCGTTATAGCCTTTAAAAGAAGGTACTGCACCCTGAGAGCGAATGTATTCCTCCGCAATCCGGTCAAGCTCCTTGGTTGTAATTCCAGGCTGCACAGCCTCGGATAGAAGACGGTGCGTCTCGCCTACAATACGACCAGCTATCCGCATCAATTCCAGTTCTGCTGAGGATTTACAAGTAATCATTCGGTCAAACCCCGCAGGACGGATTGAATGTTCGCAGATACCACATCGATGTCCTGCTCGCCGTTTACTTGTCGGAGAATGCCTTTGGTCCGATAATAATCGAGAAGCGGTGCTGTCTTATTGAGATACTCATCAAGACGAGTTCCGACCTTCTCTTCTGTATCGTCAGAACGTTGGTACAACTCCCCACTACATTTGTCACAAATTCCTTCCTCTTTAGGAGAATTGAACATGACATGGTAGGTAGCTCCGCATGATTTGCAGATTCTTCTTCCAGTCAAACGAGCAAGCAGTAGATTGCGGTCAACAAGCAGGTCGATACAGAAATCGATCTTTCTGTTCATTGCCTGAACAATCCCACTGAGTGCTTCAGCCTGCGAAATCGTACGGGGAAAGCCGTCTAAGAGAAAGCCTGGTTCACAGTCTTGCTCTTGTAATCTTTCCCGAACGATACCGATTGTGATTTCATCCGGAACAAGCAGTCCTTGATCAACATAGCGTTTAGCTTCGATGCCAAGTGGTGTTCCTTGTTTCATGGCAGCACGGAAGGCATCTCCGGTTGAAATGTGTGGAATATTATAATACTCCACAATCCGTTCTGCCTGCGTGCCTTTACCAGCCCCTGGGGGACCCATAAATATGATGTTCACTTTGTTCCACCCTCCCGTAGATGATCGGCAAGGATTCAACGCCGGTTACTTATTGATAAACCCTTTGTAGTGGCGCTTGATCAATTGGCTTTCGACCTGCTTCATCGTTTCAAGGGCTACCCCGATCAGAATCAGTAAGGACGTTCCGCCGATCTTCAAACTTGATGGTAAGCCAACCGCATCCGTAAAGATGAGAGGCAATACCGAAACCAAGGAGAGAAACAATGCGCCTGCTAGCGTAAGTCTGGTCATAACTCGGGTCAAATAAACCTGAGTCGTTTTTCCTGGACGAATACCAGGAATGTATCCACCGTTTTTCTTCATTTGCTCCGCCATTTGCTGCGGATTCATCTGAACAAACGTGTAGAAGAAGGTAAAACCAACAATCAACAGAACGTAGAGCGTAATACCGATTCCGGACGCTTTTTGAATAGTAATGTTATTCTGAATCCATATCGCCCAACCTTTGTCTGCCCAGAACTGAGCAATCGTAGCGGGAAACATCAGCAAGGATACTGCAAAGATTACAGGAATAACACCAGCTGCATTAACCTTCATCGGAATGTGTGTGGATTGTCCACCGTACATTTTACGACCAACTACCCGTTTGGCATATTGCACAGGAATTTTTCGAACGCCCTGTTGGACGTAGATAACACCTGCAATAATAACAATAACCACTGCCACTAATAAGACAATTTTGATGATGTTCAGGAACAATTGATCTCCTGCATCTACAAACATTTGCTCATAGAGTTGACGAATACCAGTCGGAATATTAGCCACAATCCCTGCGAAGATGATAATGGAAATACCGTTACCAATTCCTTTTTCAGTGATCTGCTCACCAAGCCACATGAGAAAAGCCGTACCAGCAGTGAGTACAATTCCAATCAAAAGGTAGGTGGTAAATCCAGGGTCAATAACGACGCCTTTGACCACATTACTGAAACCAACCGCATAACCAAAACCTTGAACTAAACCAAGGATAACCGTTCCGTAACGAGTAAACTGGCTCAGCTTCTTACGACCTGACTCTCCTTCTTTAGCCCATTCCGCAAACTTCGGAATAACATCCATTGAAAGGAGTTGAACAATAATGGAAGCCGTGATGTACGGCATAATCCCCATTGCAAAAACGGAGAATCGGAAGAGTGCTCCGCCTGAGAAAGTGTTCATCAAGCCAAAAACACTACCACTCTGGGAATCCATTTGTCCAAGAACATCGGTGTTAATATTGGGTGACGGGATAAAATTTCCGATCCGGTAAACGATCAAACAGAGAAGTGTAAAGATGATCTTTTTGCGTAGATCTTCCACCTTCATAATGTTGGATAATGTTTTGAACATTAGATCACCTCGGATTGACCGCCGGCAGCTTGAATTTTCTCAACTGCTGTAGCGGAGAACTTGTGTGCTTTTACCGTAACATTCACGGTTAGCTCTCCATTGCCTAAAATTTTGATTCCGTCTTTCGGGTTCTTAACCATTCCGGTTTCAATCAGCAGTTCCGGAGTGATTACCGTACCTACTTCAAACACGTTCAGATCTTCCAGGTTCACAACAGCGAACTCTTTGCGGTTAATGTTCTTAAAGCCGCGTTTCGGAAGACGACGATAGAGCGGGTTTTGTCCGCCTTCAAAGCCAGGACGAACGCCGCCGCCAGAGCGGGACTTCTGTCCTTTATGGCCTCGACCAGACGTCTTACCCGTTCCGCTGCCGATTCCCCGTCCCAGACGCTTACGCACCTGAGTAGAGCCCGGTGCAGGAGTCAGTTCATGAATTTTCATTGCTCAAGCACCTCCTTGTATGTCTTTTCAGTGTTGCAGAAAAGCTCGTTTTTTAGACCAAGCTTAAGCTTCAATTTCTTTAACAACAACCAGATGACTCACTTGGTTGACCATGCCACGAATGGCTGGATTGTCCTGGTGCAGTACGGTTGAATTGGTCTTGGTGAGTCCCAACGTTTTTACAGTTATACGTTGGTTCCCAGGACGTCCAATCAAGCTACGCACGAGGGTAATTTGCAGTTGTTTAGCCAATTGTACCCCTCCTTAACCCATTAACTCTTGCACGGTTTTGCCGCGCAGACGGGCTACATCTTCTGCCCGCTTCAAACGCTGCAGACCTTCCAATGTTGCGTTAACCATGTTAATGGAATTGGAAGAACCGAGGGATTTTGTCAAAATGTCGCCTACACCAGCAAGCTCTAGAACGGCACGAACTGGTCCACCTGCGATTACACCAGTACCTTCAGAAGCAGGCTTGAGCAAAACGCGACCAGCGCCAAACTTACCAGTGACTAAATGGGGAATCGTTGTGCCGACAATAGGAACATGAATTAAATTCTTCTTTGCATCTTCGATGCCCTTTTTGATCGCATCGCCCACTTCGGACGCTTTACCGATCCCGGCGCCGACCCAACCGTTTCCGTCACCGACGACAACGAGTGCGCTAAAGCTGAAACGGCGTCCGCCTTTTACAACTTTGGCTACCCGGTTGATGTGCACGGTTTTGTCTTTCAGATCTAATGTATTCGGATCTACACGCAAGTCTCTTACCTCCTTAATTAGCAAAATGGATCAGAATTCGAGTCCGCCTTCACGAGCTGCGTCAGCAAGTGCTTGAACGCGTCCGTGGTATAGGTAACCGCCGCGGTCGAAAACGACTCTGACGATTCCAGTTTCTTTAGCGCGCTCTGCAATCAACTTTCCAACAAGCTTTGCAGCATCAATGTTTCCGCCGTTACCGACGTCAGTCAATGATTTATCTTGAGTCGACGCTGCTACCAAAGTTTTTCCAGTAACGTCATCGATGATTTGGGCATACATGTGCTTCGAAGAACGGTAGATGCTTAAACGTGGCCGTTCTGTCGATCCCTGAATTTTCTTGCGGACACGAAGGTGCCGTTTTAAACGGGCTTCATTCTTATCGCCTTTGGTGATCATGGGAAGATTTCACTCCTTTCAGCTATCGCTTACCAGCTTACTTCTTCTTACCAGCCTTACCTTCTTTGCGAATTATCCGTTCGCCTTCATACTTAATCCCTTTACCTTTATAAGGCTCAGGTTTACGTACGGAGCGAACTTTAGCAGCAGTTGCGCCGACGAGTTCTTTATCGATGCCCTTGATAAT
>JAIMBU010000278.1 GCA_023511325.1 Gorillibacterium sp. | reverse complement strand
CAAGTAAATAGATACTTTACCTTCTAATATCGAGTCCATTCTGCGAAAATTAAACTCCAGTTTTTCAAAAAGTCTTCCCCAGCCTCCCAATGCCGCCGAGTTAACCTCTAAGGATCTAGCTTTTTCGGATCGGCTATTCATAAAATACCCCCATTAGTTATTAAGAACGTTTCGTTCTTAATAAAGAATACCACAAAATGAGCATATTTTTCACACAAAAAAATTTTAATCAAAAAAAGCCCTAGAAAGGATTCTAGCGGCTCATTTCTGTCGCCTACATTTATTGATATAGAGTCACCAATAGATCGGGCTAATCCTCAATCTCCTTCTCCATCTGCTCGAAGATCTCAAGCTCTTTCATTAGAAGTTGCTGCGAATAAGTATATAAATGAGAAGAGAAAGGAAGGAAGAGTTTGTCCCCCTCCCACTTGCTTAAGCTTTCTAGATGAGCCAGATTTTCTTCAAGGAATGTTTTTCTATACTTAATTAATTGATGCTTCATGGAGTTATTTAAAAGCTCAAAGAAAGCAAGCCGATTATAGATTTCATTCTGGTTCGTAGCGTATTCCTCAGGAAATTCATTCAGTAGTTCATAAAAGACTTCTCTGCCTAAATCGGTTATAGCATAAATATGTCGATTGGGCTTGTTGTCCTGTACTTCCAGTTCTTTATCGACGGCTCCCATCTCTTCGAATTTCTTCAAAGTGGGATACAGATAATTATTATTGATTGTATTCGATTTTCCCAGTATGAATCCCACATTTTTCTTGATTTCATAGCCATGCTTTGGACTTTGCATTAATTGTGACAAGATTAAGATATCCATATACATGTAAGCCCCTCCAATTAAAATCTCAGCCCGTTCTAGTTTACTAAAAGTAGACTCAATGAACAACAGGAGACCGGTAACCCGGCCTCCTGAAGATCAACCAACCCTTTTACAGCTAAATCACTTGAGCGACTTGTGTCCCTTCATAAATAGCATCAAGAGCTCTTCTTGGGCGTAGTGCATCCCCAATCACATGATAAGGGATACCCATCTGCTCAATTATGCTGGATAGAGGATTGAAGGATTTCGCACCTGTCGCCATAACTACAGTGTCGATATCCTTCAGCAGCAAGGTTTGTCCAGCTTGCTCAAGCGTGATTTCGCCTTCCCCGATTGCTGTACATTTGGTATTGGTGTATACGGAAATGGTATGCTTAGCGATGAACTCCAAAGCAAATATTCTCCTTGTATGAACCAATTCCTTGGCTACCTCGTCCAGCATCTCGACAATAATAACTTCTTTCCCTTGAGAAATCAGCAGCTCTGCCGTCTCCATCCCAACCAAACCACCACCGATAATTGCCACTTTATGTCCCGTCTGGTCACCCCGAAGAATATCATGAGCAATCTTGACATAGGCTTGGGTGCTGCCTGGAATATTAGGGATAAATGGCAGGGAGCCCGTAGCAACAACAATTTCATCAGGCTGTAAATCCTCGATCAGTTGCTGGGTCACTTCTGTATTCAACCGGACATCTGCGCCGCTTCTTACGGTTGTTCTGCCCATCTGTAACGCGGATTCCGACATTTCACCCTTTGAAGGTGCTCTTCCGGCGGTGTAGAATTGGCCACCCAGCATATCCGATTTCTCACAAAGAATAACCTGATGTCCGCGATTCTGCAGATGAGTCGCAGCAGCCAACCCGGCAGCTCCGCCACCAATCACAAGCACTTTCTTCGCCGTTTCAGCTTGCTGATCGGTAAAGCGTTCCTCACGTCCCGTCAGCGGATTACGGAGACAGACCGGACCGTTGAAGCCCGCTAATTCAGGATCGGGACGTTGTCCACCAATACAGGATTGGTTGCAAGCAATGCACTTGATAATTTCGTCAACACGTCCCGTCTCTGCCTTGATGCAGAAATCGGGGTCGGCAATCAATGTACGGCCCAACGCGACAAAATCAGCTTTACCTTCGGCTATAATCCTCTCAGCTACAGCAGGGTCGTTAATTCTACCTACGACGATGACCGGAATCTTTACAGCCCGTTTGATGGCTGCGGCATTGTCGGCGTTAAATCCCGGCGGAATTTCTATCGGTGCAATCGTATGTTGCACCGTTTCAAAGATTCCACTGGTGACATGAATGACATCTACTCCCGCCTGCTCCAGAAGCGGCGCGACCAGAACCATATCTTCAATGGTTAATCCGCCAGGAACAAACTCGTCTGCCGTCAGGCGATAGGAAAGTGGGTAATCATCTCCAACCTTGCTTTTAATCCGCTGAATCACCTCTACTGAGAAACGGGCTCTGTTCTCAAGACTACCCCCATACTCATCTTGGCGTTTGTTGCTATATGCACTCATAAATTGATTTAGCAGATAACCGCTCGCTCCGTGTAGCTCGACCATATCAAAGCCTGCCTGCTTGGCACGATAAGCTGCATTACCATAAGCCTCGATCATTTCATTGATTAAAGCTTTATCCATTTCAATAGGCATCTCTTGATACACGATATTGGGAATCGCGGATGGTGCAATCAGAGGAAGCTTCGTGTTCCGACTCGTTGTTTGGCGTCCGGCATGCCAAATTTGAACACTTATTTTTCCTCCTGCAGCATGAACAGCATCGGTAAGCTTGCGCATACCGGGGATAAATCGATCATCATAGATTCCCGGAAGTCTGTCTTGCCGCGTCGTTGGATGAACTGATGTATATTCAACCGTGTTCAATCCCACTCCACCCTTGGCCCGTGCGACGTGAAAATTAATAAACTCCTGTGTGATCGTTTCGTCGACATTAGCCATACCCGAACCCATTGGAGCAAGAATAAAGCGATTTTTAAGCGTGAGCGCTCCGATGCTCCCCGGCGTAAATGCATGGTTAAAATCCATAATTAATTCCTCCAGTTATTATGAATATAGTCACAAATGCATATAGGTTAATATAACCTAGGTTATATTAACCTATATGCATTCTAATCTACACTACCTATGCTAGCTATGATGTATTTCACTTTAGTATTTTTCAGGGAGCTCCTAAGCATGATTATCTCTAGGCCCTTCGCATGAACTCGACTCCTGCTGTTCACGATGGTGCTATTAGCATTAGTAAACCTTTACCCTCATTCTCATTTCCCCTTACCGTGAATCATACAATGGTAAAAATGACTTGGGAGGTACCAATCGGGTGGGTAATATTTTGAGTGATATTGATCAGGGAATCAATCGACTGACCGCGACCCTTATCCAGTGCCAACAGCCCGACGGGACTTGGCGTTTTTGTTTTGAGAATGGGACGACCATCGATGCCTACGTAATCATTCTCTTGCGAACGTTGAACATTCACAATGAAGTTCTTATTCGGCAGTTGCATGACCGTATCCTCACCGAACAGCAGCCGGATGGCAGCTGGAAATTATACTTAGATGAAGCAGAAGGAAACCTATCTGCCTCGATTGAGGCCTATTATGCCCTACTCTATTCGGGCTACAGCCTAAAAACAGACGAATCGATGGTACGTGCCAAACGTTTTATCCAGTCCAAGGGTGGTCTTGGAAAAGTCACCAGCATCTTAACCAAGGCTATCCTCGCCGCTACGGGTCAAATGAAATGGCCTGTTTCCATCTCTTCCATTCCGCTTGAGGTGTTGCTTCTCCCCCCATTTTTCCCCATCGACTTTTTTGATTTCTCAGGCTATTCAAGAGTCCATCTTACCCCGATGCTGATTATGGCCGATCGTCATTATTCGCTAAAGACTGCCCAAACTCCTGATCTTGGTGAACTTCAGGTGAGTCGAATCAACACCGATGTAGAGTATTCTCGGGAATACCAGGAGCTGCTGGACAGCATCCAATGGGGACGAAGCAGGCTTATCGGCTCTCCCCGTTATATCCATCAGGCCGCCATAAGAAAGGCCGAACAGTTCATTTTGCAACGAATTGAAGCGGACGGAACCCTATACAGCTATGCCAGTAGTACCATTCTCATGATCCTCTCCTTGCTGGCCCTAGGGTATGATCAACACCATCCTCTGATCGCTCATGCCATTCAAGGCATCATTGCGATGCGATGTAGCACTGATGACAAAACCACCATGCAAAACTCACCCTCAACGGTATGGGATACAGCCTTGCTTACCTATGCGATGCAGGAGGCAGGGGTAACTGATGACCACGTGGCGATTCAAAAGGCTGCTGCGTATCTGCTCTCTAGGCAACATGACAAAACAGCAGATTGGAGCATTCATAATCCCAATGCTATACCGGGGGGATGGGGATTCTCCGAAACCAATACGATGAATCCGGACGTGGATGATACAACTGCAGCTTTACGCGTAATCCGAAGCCTATCCTCTAGTGACCTTTCCTACCAAGATTCGTGGAATCGCGGTCTTCATTGGGTTATATCGATGCAAAATGAAGATGGAGGTTGGCCAGCCTTCGAGAAGAATACAAACAAAGAAATGCTCACCTGGTTAGCAATAGAAGGCGCGAAATCCGCTGCTATTGATCCCTCAGAGGCAGACCTCACTGGACGAACCTTAGAGTATCTGGGTAATTTCTCGGGGCTTGATCATCGTCATGAATTTATCAAACGCGGAACCACCTGGCTGATTAATCATCAAGAAAAAAACGGCTCGTGGTATGGAAGATGGGGAATCTGTTACATCTATGGCACGTGGGCTGCGTTAACGGGTTTAGAAGCCGTCGGCATCTCATCCAACCATCATGCTTTACAAAAAGCAGTCAAATGGCTATTAAGTATTCAAAACTCTGACGGAGGTTGGGGAGAATCCTGCAGAAGCGATCGGCTGCTACGCTATGTACCTTTGGGAGAAAGCACACCTTCGCAAACCGCATGGGCGTTAGACGCACTCATCGCTGTTCATCCCCAACCAACAGCCGAAATAGATAAAGGAATCTATAGACTTATTGCTTCATTAGAAGAAAACAATGAGATAACTTCTTATCCGACCGGTGCTGGTCTCCCGGGTAACTTTTATGTACACTATCACAGCTACCGATACATCTGGCCACTCCTTACACTGAGTCACTACCGAAAAAAATATGCATCCCTTTAATTGCCGAATCTAATGCGCCTGATCGTAGACTCTCTTTCGTCATCGTCATACACCATTCTCTCTTTCGTCATGCACCATTCTCTCTTTCGTCATTCACCATTTTTGGGTTTTAAGCCATAATAATTACTCACAATCACAATCATAATCATAATC
>JAIMBU010000277.1 GCA_023511325.1 Gorillibacterium sp. | reverse complement strand
ATATGGTATCCTTCGGATCATTCGCAATTTTGTGATAATCAGACCAAGTTTATGCCGCAGAGCTTTCCGTATAACAAGCCCACGATTCCACAAAATCGTCAAAACCCTTTAGCCAATGAACCAGGAGTACTGATCGCTTCCTATAACTACAATCTTGATAGCGGAAGGCTTGCCAATCTGATTCCAGAATTACGCAACAAGGAAATCAAACGTGAAGTAGAAGAGGTACATGGGCTGCCTGCAGGTTATCTGGATGGGATAGCAGTTGATATTAAAACGATGAATTGGAACGATTATCCATGGTCCAGAGGAGCATTGCCTTTTTATACACCAGAGCAAAAAAGATTATTCTCCTATGGAATGGCGTTACCTGAGTATGACAACAGGGTGTTTATGGCAGGCGACCACATTTCTGCCGTTCACCGGTGGATGCAGGGCGCGCTTCAAAGCGGAATGATCGCAGCAAATCAACTTGCTACGGAATCAAGAAAAAGGGAAGCAAAATATTGAGTGACTGGCACAACATTAACGATAGGGGTAGTTGACAACAAACCAATTTCTATGTTATTTTTTGTGTAATTAATAGGCAATGAAACCTTTAGGTTCAACCTCGTTCACACGTGGGTTGAACCTTTTTGCATTTACCTGGGAAGCTGTGAACGGTTATAAAAGCTTAACTAAACGAGGAGGCATATTATGTTAAGAACAGAGCTGCTGCTTAACAGGCTTGATGAAATTGGCAAGGTACTTGAAAGGAAAGGCAATGCATTATTGTTGCTGGGACTTGGATCTGTGGGTATTGAATTAGGCAGATTAGACGAGTATTCAGATCTTGATTTTTTTGTGATCGTTGCTCCAGGCCAAACGAAGAGATTTATTGATCATTTAGACTGGCTGGAGGAAACATACCCGTTAGCCTACCATTTTAAGAATAGTGATGTGGGGCATAAGATTATGTTTGAGGATGGAGTCTACGGTGAATTTGCCATATTTGAGGAGTCGGAATTGGAGAGCGCGGTCTATCCGGAAGGAAGAATCGTGTGGAAGGCTCCTTTATATAAGAATGAAGCGATCGCAAAATCGGTGAAAAGCTTTCCCAGAATCAAATCGTTATCGGTAGACTACTCCCTGAATGAGGCGTTAACCAATTTATATGTGGGACTTTGCAGATACGCAAGAGGAGAAAAGCTGTCTGCCACAAGGTTTGTTGAGGGTTATGCATTGAACAGCATAATTTCTGCCCTACATTTATTGGAACCAGAGGTGGACTATTATCCCGATCCATTTGGAAATGAAAGAAGGGTCGAAAAAATATATCCTGAATTTTCCAAAAGGTTAGAAAAAATGATTCAGGGATATGATAGAGTACCAGAATCTGCGATTCATATTTTGCAATACCTGGAAGAAGTTTTTCCAGTCAATAAAAGAGTAAGCACTGAAATACGTAATTTAGCTAAAAGATGATCCGGTTATACAACGGACAATGCCGGAAAATGAAGCGACAATAAAAATTCGGTTGAGCCTTTAGTAAATAAAGTTTATGCTCATGAGTGTCAGATAAGATGAATCGTCAGGAGGAATAACACATGAAGTTAGGTCTCAGCACTTATAGTTTACATCAAGCAATCAGTAGCGGAGAAATGTCGATAACGGACGTGATCTATTGGATTCGCGATCATGGCGGAGAGCATGTTGAAATCGTGCCGCTAGGCTATGATCTTATCGGTAATCTAAAGGCTGTAGCGGATATTGTTAAGGCGGCAGCAGAGGCAAAGATCGAGATTTCTAATTACGCGATCGGGGCTAATTTTGCGGTGAGTGAGCAGGGTGACTATGAAAAAGCAATCGAGCAGGTGTTGCGCCATGTAGATGTGGCCAAAGCACTCGGTGTCTCCTTGATGCGGCACGATGTGGCCTCGCGTCCGATAGAAGAGGGAACCGCTCAACAGTTTGCAGCGGAGCTTCCTCGACTTGCCGCAGCCTGTCAACAGATCGCAGACTATGCCGCTACATTCGGGATTACGACAAGTGTTGAGAATCATGGTTTTTACATACAAGCGAGTGAGCGTATAGAACGTCTAGTATTAGCCGTTAATCGTCCGAATTTCAAGACAACCCTAGATATCGGGAACTTCTTATGTGTAGACGAAGATCCACTGGTTGCCGTGACGAATAATCTCCCCTTCGCTTCGATGATCCACATCAAGGATTTCTATCGTCGGCCTGCAAGCTATAATCCAGGAGAAGGTTGGTTCCGTTCGGCTTACGGTTATTATCTGCGGGGTGCCATCGCCGGACAAGGGGATGTTGAGGTTGCGCAAGCACTGCGCTTAATCAAGCAGTCAGGTTATGATGGATACTTATCCGTCGAGTTTGAGGGCTTGGAGGATTGCCGAGTGGGCTCGCGCATTGCCATGGATAATGTGCGCAGATTGTGGAACGAGGCTTAGAGGCGTATAAGCAAGAGGCATATAGTAGCATAGAAGTCAGACGATTGAACAAACAAGCGATCTGCGGGTGATCAACCTGCAGATCGCTTGTTTTATGAGCAGCTTACAATAAGACTAAAATTTAAAGGCACAAGCTAAAATTCAGTGCTTGACTAGGGAATACAATAGCGGAGGGAGTGTAGGGATTCTGGAGAAACGAAGTGTTCGCCTTTAAAACTCGATTTCAACCGATAAATCCTTATCTATTGAAGAAATCGGGTTTTAACAGCGATCGGAAGAACCCTACGCTCCTGCAGCGACTTTATTCCTACCCGTCAAGCCCTTTTAAGCCATTTTAATTCCTCATGAGATCATGAGGTTTTTTTTGTTGTCTGCCATGAACGATTAATATCCATGTGCATGAGTCACTGCTCCCTTGCTCGCCTTCGCTAGCAATTACCCCAAATTCAAGCTTCAGGACGAACAGGCCATAATTAGACTGGAAAAGCCAAATCTCACTTATTATTGCGTTCTCGGCGATGCGCTAAAATGAATTTATTCGATTTCTAGAAGAGTATATGGGTGAGGTGAGAACAGGTGGGGAGCATTACATTTAATCATGTGTTCAAGCGATACAAAGGTGAATCCCGCCCGGCAGTTAATGATTTCCATTTATCTATCGAGGAAGGAGAATTTCTCGTTTTGGTCGGGCCGTCAGGCTGTGGCAAATCAACGACCTTACGGATGCTTGCCGGACTTGAGGAAATCAGCAGCGGAGAGATGTACATGGATGATAAGTTCATCAACTATGTTTCTCCCAAGGACAGGGACATTGCGATGGTATTTCAGAATTATGCCCTCTATCCCAATCTGTCTGTATTCGAGAACATTGCCTTAGGTCTGAAGCTGCGCAAAACAGCGAAGCATGAAATTGAGCTTCGCGTGAAGCGAGTGGCCAAGATTCTAGAAATATCGCATTTACTGGACCGCAAGCCCAGTCAATTATCTGGCGGCCAAAAACAGCGTGTCGCCCTTGGGCGGGCGATTGCTAGGGAACCGCAGGTATTCCTGATGGACGAACCACTTTCCAATCTGGATGCCAAGCTGCGAGCTCAGACACGAGCGGAGATCATCAAGCTGCAGAGCGATCTGAAGCGGACGATGGTCTATGTCACTCATGATCAGGTAGAAGCCATGACCATGGGAACACGGATCGTTGTTATGAAGGATGGTTTGATTCAGCAGGTGGCGACGCCACGCAAGCTCTACGACGAACCGATCAATGTCTTCGTTGCTGGCTTCATCGGATCTCCGCAGATGAATTTTATCAGCGGTACCATCGAGCGCGAAGAAGGAAACTTCTATTTTGCCAATAAACGAATGAGATTGCTCTTGTCTGATAAATATGGTAGTCGTTTCGAGAATTCCGCTAAGTTTATCCGCAATGTCATCATGGGTGTGCGCCCAGAGCATGTATTGCTGAAAGCAAACATGCCTACTGACGAGCAGAGCAGCTTCGTACCTGCCAGTGTACAAATGACAGAAGCAACGGGTGCTGACTCTTACGTGTACGTGCTTGTCGGTGAAACACGGATCATCGCCCGGACAGAACCGGAGAATGAATATGGTAAGGATGAGCAGATAGCTGTCGGGTTTCAGATGAACCGGCTGCACTTTTTCGATGAGAATACAGGAATTGCAGTCGGGGGAGAAGAGGGATGAAGAGGCTCGCTGGTTATCGGCTTACCCGCCATTTGCACCTTCCTCGTTTCCTGCGCATCCTCATTCGCCTCGTGCTTGTGATCGCCATTGGCTTTGGGGCCATCCGCTGGCTTTCTACTGAAGAGCAGATTGCCTTTACGACGAACACAAGCGCTTCGCAGTTGCTTGACTTCAAGAGTACGGATGAGAAGACTCCTTATGCGCAGGTTCTGCAGGCTCATCCAGAAGCGACTTCATCCGCAGTCAACGCACCTGTGATTGAGATCAATCCAGTAGAATACGCACTCGCGGCACCAGAAGCTAAACTCGAAACGGAGAATAGCACGGAAGGCTCGCTGCTCAAATGGAAGAATGAAGCGGGATGGGTGGAATGGACATTCACGGCACCAAGTGCAGGATGGTATGAATTGCATCTGGATTACATGCCGCTTGCTGGGGGCAATACATCAGTTGTACGTGGGATCCAGATCGACGGCCAATATCCTTTCGCCGAATCCGAGCACATCGAGCTGGAGCGGCATTGGAAGGATGCCAAATACCCTTATGAACGCAATGAAATCGGCATGCAGGTGCGGCCGCAGCAGACAGAAATCGTCGAATGGTCCGTTAAGGCAGTTAGTGATTATTCGGTTTCATCCCGACCGCTGCTGTATCAGCTTGCGCAAGGCGAGCATACGCTCAGATTTGCCGGGGAGCGGGAAGGCGTTTTGCTCAAAGCGATATCTTTTCAGCCGCAGAAGCAGCTTCCAACTTATGCCGAATATCAAGCTGCGCAGCCTGTCACTGTGGCTGAAGCTGACTGGCATCAGGTAACCGAAGCGGAGCAGTTCATGCGCAAGTCAAGCTTGTCAATCCAAACGGATCATTGGTCCGAGCCTTACATTTCACCAGACCCCAAAGGACGAATTACCTACAATGTGCTCGGGGGAAATAGATGGCGTCAGCCGGGCGAGTGGGTCGATTGGGAGCTAACGGTGCCCGCAGACGGCTGGTATGAAATCGATTTGAAGAACTTCCAGAATTACCGTTCGGGCTTCAAAGCCTACCGCACGATCAAGCTTGATGGAGAGACGCC
>JAIMBU010000276.1 GCA_023511325.1 Gorillibacterium sp. | reverse complement strand
TTGTTCGCCCATCCTTGAACTATTGGAAAGATGCCTGGAGAAGATTGAAAATGAATAAAATGGCCATGGGTGGCCTTATTATTCTTATCATCCTAACTATAGTAGCAATCATCGCTCCAATCTTGACAAAACATACGTATGCTTTTCAAGACTACGGATCTGTTGATCAATCTCCAAGCGGCAAGTTCTGGTTCGGTACCGATGAATTTGGCCGTGACATGTGGACTCGTATCTGGTGGGGAACGCGGATTTCCCTCTTTATCGGGGTAATGGCAGCAGTAATTGATTTAGTGATTGGTGTTCTCTATGGCGGCGTCGCTGCTTATTTAGGTGGAAAAGTTGACGATATTATGATGAGAATTATGGAAATCATTTATTCGATTCCTTTCCTCCTTGTTACGATTCTATTAATTATGTTCTTGGAACCAGGAGTTTGGACAATCATTATTGCCTACTCGATTACGGGTTGGGTTGGTATGGCTAGGTTAGTGCGGGGACAAATCCTGCAGATCAAAGAACAGGAATTTGTACTTGCTGCCCGTACGCTGGGTGCCAGCTCTAGCAGAATTATTCTTAAGCACTTGATTCCGAATGCACTGGGAATCATCATTGTACAGATTACCTTTGTTGTTCCTGGAGCTATATTTACTGAAGCCTTCCTTAGCTTCCTCGGTCTTGGGATCAAGGCGCCTTTGGCTTCTTTAGGAGCCCTGATCAGTGATGGAATCGGAGTTTTACGTTTTCATCCTTTTCGCTTAATTATTCCAACCATTATTTTTAGCTTAATCCTGCTCAGCTGCAACCTGCTCGGCGACGGATTGCGCGATGCGTTCGATCCGAAACTCAGGAAATAAGGGGTGATAAACGTAATGAAAAAGAAACGGATTCTGGACGTTACCGATCTACGGGTTTCTTTTAAAACCTATGCTGGAGAAATTCAGGCGGTACGTGGTGTAACGTTCCATTTGGATAAAGGAGAAGTTCTTGCCATTGTTGGAGAATCGGGCTGTGGTAAATCGGTTACAGCTCAGACCCTCATGCGTCTTGTACCTGCTCCCCCAAGCTTTATCAAAAGTGGCTCGATTGTTTTTGATGAGGATATGGATATTGTTAAGCTTTCTGAAGGACAAATGCAGAAAATACGTGGCTCTGAAATGGGTATGATCTTTCAGGACCCGATGACTTCCTTAAATCCAACAATGACGGTTGGTAAGCAAATCTCTGAAAGCTTGATCAAGCACGAAAATATGAATAAAACTAAAGCAATGGCACGTTCTTTGGAGATGCTGCAGCTTGTTGGTATGTCTAACCCTGAGGTTCGTTTACGGCAATATCCCCATGAACTATCTGGCGGGATGCGTCAGCGTGTCATGATCGCTATTGCGCTTGCTTGTAGTCCGAAATTACTGATTGCGGATGAGCCCACCACGGCACTTGATGTGACGATTCAAGCTCAGATCATTGAACTCATGCAGGATTTGAAGAAAAAGACGGACTCCTCCATTATTATGATTACTCATGATTTGGGTGTTGTTGCCGAAATGGCAGATCGAGTTATCGTTATGTATGCTGGCAAAATTGTTGAAGAAGGTAAGATTGACGACATCTTCTATAAGCCGCGTCACCCGTATACTTGGGGATTGCTTCGCTCGGTTCCACGTTTGGATGCCGAGAACAAGAGCGACTTGGTTCCGATCCCTGGAACTCCTCCAGATTTGTTTGCACCTCCGAAAGGCTGTGCTTTTGCCGACCGCTGCCCCTATGCGATGCAACTTTGCCTGGATAACGATCCAGAGAAGTTCTTGATAGAAGACGATCATTATGCCGCTTGTTGGCTCAACCATCCGGATGCTCCACCAATAGACCGTCCGATTGAAGCGGGAGGTGCTGTCAATGTCTGAGCAAGAAAACATTCTAGAGATTAAAAACATGAAGAAGCACTTTACCGTTGGCTCCAATAAAAAATTAAAAGCTGTTGACGGCATAACCTTCAGCGTACGAAAAGGAGAGACTTTGGGTATTGTTGGTGAATCCGGTTGTGGTAAATCTACTGCTGGTAAAACAATAATCGGTCTTTATGACATTACTGAAGGTGATGTTATTTACAAAGGGAAAAGCATCAAGCATATGAATGCTAGAGAACGTCGTGAATATACACGTAGTATGCAGATGGTATTTCAGGATCCCTATGCTTCCCTTAATCCACGGATGACGGTCGGCGATATTGTTGCCGAAGGCATTGATATCCATGGTTTAGCTAAGAATCGGGCAGATCGCCGTAAACGCGTTTTTGAGCTTTTGGAAGCTGTAGGCTTAAATGCAGAACATGCGGGTCGTTTCCCTCATGAGTTCTCCGGTGGTCAACGTCAACGGATTGGTATTGCCCGCGCTCTTGCCATTGAGCCTGAATTTATCGTTGCGGATGAGCCGATTTCCGCTTTGGATGTTTCTGTACAAGCGCAGGTTATCAACCTGTTTCAGAAACTACAGAAAGAGCGTGGTCTGACCTACTTGTTTATTGCCCATGACTTGGCTATGGTTAAGCATATTTCTGACCGGATTGGCGTTATGTACCTGGGTAAGCTGGTAGAAATAACGACTTCTGCTCTTTTGTATGCGAATCCGCTCCATCCTTATACACAATCGTTACTTTCCGCAATTCCGATTCCAGATCCGCATATTGAACGTACACGCGAACGGATTATTCTTGAGGGTGAAGTTCCCAGCCCACTCAATCCTCCTAGCGGATGTCCGTTCCGTACGCGTTGCCCGAAGGCAATGGATGTCTGTGCACTGTCTATGCCTCCGTTGATTGAATCTTCAAGTGATCACTTTGTAGCCTGCCATCTCTATTAAAGGCTGTTCATCCACAACCGCCCCCCACGGCGGTTGTTTTTTTCATGCCTCTTATTGTACAATCAGAATAATGTGCCGCTAGGGTAATCGAATGGAGGCTTTATACTTGATACTTGAACCTTTTTGCTTGAAAAGTGGCCAGCAATTGTCAGAGGACTATCTTCACCAGTTTGATTTAGTAAAGGATTTGTACGCTTATAATCCTTGGGATAATCAAAGTCAGATCGAGCGGGCGGCTTGGCTAGATCAGCAAGGAGCTCCTATTGTTGAACGGAAGAAATTAGTTGAAGCGTTGTTATCATTTAACCGCAGAATGGGCAATGCCTCAGAAGCTATTGAACAGATCGAGGCGTTAGATGATCCTCAAGCGCTTGTAATCGTTGGTGGACAGCAGGCGGGCCTTTTTACGGGTGAACTGCTTGTTATGTACAAAGCAATTACGATATTGCATGCAGCTAAAGCAGCAGAGAAGAGTCTGGGCCGTCCTGTTATTGCGGTATTCTGGATTGCCGGAGAAGATCACGATTTTGATGAAGTGAATCATATCAACCTGTTAAATTCTCAGCAAGAGCTGAGTAAGATTAATTTACACCATCCTGATCATGTCCGTACCTCAATAAGTCGTTTGCAGATTGCGGATTGGCGAGCCGCCATTGATCAATTGGATACGGCTTTGTTAGATACTGAATTTAAAGCTGATATTATGCAGCGGTTGAATCAATATGCAGAAACATCACATACATTAACCGAATTATTTGCTCAGATGATGGCTTGGCTTTTTGGTAAACAAGGACTCGTTCTTTTAGATTCAGACGATCCAGCATTAGGAAGCATTGAAGCCCCCATGTTTCGGCGCTTGATTGAAGGGCAGGATGTTCTCTCACGTTCCTATAAGGAAGGGAAAGAGCTTGTGGAAGGATTGGGCTATGTCCCGCAAGCTGATGTAAACGAACAAAGTGCCAACCTTTTTATTTTTGACAACAAGGGAGAACGGGTGCTTTTGTATCGTCGTGGAGATGAATATACAGACCGTAAGGGAGAACGTAGCTACAGTAAGAAAGAGTTGCTTACTCTTCTTGACAACTCTCCTGAAGCCTTCAGTAATAATGTGCTGACTCGCCCACTTATGCAGGAATATCTGTTTCCTGTATTATCCACTGTATTGGGTCCGGGAGAATTAGCATATTGGGCTTTGACCAAACCTGCGTTTGAAGGACTCCAGATGCAGATGCCCATATTGCTGCCTCGTAAGAGTTACACCTTGGTAGAGGGAACAATTGCTAAGCATATGCGCAAATATCATTTGACCTTTGATGATGTGCTAAACCGATTCTCTACAGTCAAAGAAAATTGGCTGAGAGAGCAGGATAGTTTGGGACTGGAGAGCTTGTTTGCGGAAACCAAGAACAAATTCAGGGAGCTTTACGAGCCCGTTGTGCAGGCTGTTTCTTCAGTTAATCCTGGAATGGCTAAGCTTGGAAACGTGAATATGATGAAGATATTGGAGCAGATGGAATTTCTTGAGGCTCGATCAACGGATGCTTATCGTGCGCAATTCGATGCCTCCATTCGTCAATGGGATCGAATTGCATTGTCATTAGTCCCTGCGGGTAAACTCCAGGAACGGAGCTATAATGTGCTCACTTATCTGGTTAAATACGGCGACACTTGGCTTCGGGAGTTGATAGCTAACCCGACAGAGAATTGGGGAGCTCATCAACTGGTGTATTTCAGCTAACGAAACGCATATCTTCTTAATCTACAGCTTTAAACAAGGAGGAATAGATAAATGAGTGCACGGGAGAAGAGTATTGTAACGGACATGGCGCTTGCGCCAGAAGGACATTTAAAAATTGAATGGGTGAACGCTCATATGCCAGTCCTCAACCGGATTAGAGAGCAGTTTGTCAAGGAACAGCCCTTCAAAGGATTGAAAGTGGCCATTTCCTTACATCTCGAAGCCAAAACAGCTTATTTGGCCAAAGTAGTTCAAGCAGGCGGAGCCGAGGTTGTCATTACAGGCAGCAATCCCCTATCAACGCAGGATGATGTTTGTGCAGCATTAGTCGAAGATGGAATTACTGTGTTTGCCAAATATAATCCCGAACCGAAGGAATACAAGGAGCTAATGATTAAGGCACTGGAAATTGAGCCTGACCTAATTATCGATGATGGCGGAGATCTGGTGACTTTGCTCCATACGGAACGAAGGGATCTTCTGAAGAATGTACGTGGTGGCGCTGAAGAGACCACGACAGGTATTCTTCGGTTAAAATCGTTGGAGAAAGAAGGTTCTTTATCTTTTCCAATGGTGGCGGTTAATGATGCGTACTGCAAGTATCTATTTGATAATCGTTATGGTACTGGACAATCT
>JAIMBU010000275.1 GCA_023511325.1 Gorillibacterium sp. | reverse complement strand
TTCTCTGGCTCATTGTATTCCCTCCCGAGAATTTGCTTTTGACCTTTATTTTTAAAAAATTCGCTGCCGCAACTTTTCGTTCATCCTGTAACAGACACCCCAAATATCCAGATCAACAGGAAGGACAGACTATAAGCTACTTTATTCAGACAAGCGTTAAAATATCCCAAGCCCCGATGAATTAACATCTCAAAAACGCTCTCTCTCCCCATATATGAACAAATCCAACCGGATATCTTGTTTACAATTGTTTGCGGACATGAAATTTACTTGTAATTATGGCATGATAGAGAGGTAGCTTTATGTTCGCTCGCTTCTTTAGTTGCGGGCATCCAAAGAATGGAGTGTAATCATGGCATTAGACGGACTCGTTGTGCGTGCAGTAGTCCACGAGCTCTCAAGCGTTATCGGCGCCAGAGTAGGCAAGATTTATCAGCCGACGGGCAGCGACATTGTTCTACAATTGCGTTCATCCGGGAGCGCTAAGCTACTATTATCGGCCAATCTAACTTTCCCCCGGGTACATTTCACGGAAAAACAAGCGCTAAACCCAACAGAACCACCGATGTTCTGCATGCTACTTAGAAAACATTGCGAGGGCGGTGTGATCGAATCGGTGGAACAGATTGGCGCCGAACGGATCATCCGTTTTCATATTCGTCAACGGGATGAACTTGGTGATGTCAATATCAAGATGATTGTGATCGAAATCATGGGCCGCCACAGCAATATCGTGCTGCTTGATCCGAGTACGAACACGGTGCTGGATGGTATCCACCATGTCACGCCAGCCGTTAGCAGCTTCCGCGTCATCCTTCCAGGCGTCACTTACCTGGCTCCGCCTGATCAGCAGAAGGCCAATCCTTTTGACGTAGATAAAGTGGAGTTCCTCAATCGTATGTGGTTTCAAGAACCAACGGTTCATTCACTCAATAAGGCTAAGGAAGCCTCTCAGCTTTCAGACCTCCCCATAGAGTTACTGCTGCAAATGGATGCTCCAGAAGCAGCAGTAGACGAACCTATCCCCCCCCGTCTGCCTGCAACTGTGCGCGAGTTTGAACAGACTATCGTTAACGGGTTCAGTGGCGTAAGCCCGCTGGTTGCTAGGGAAATTATCTTCCGTGCCAGAGGCGGAGCAGGGGCCGATCAAGTGGTGATCACCTTGGATCAGGTGTGGGAAGCATTTGAAAAGATCATGGTTGACATTCGTAGTCACCGTTATCATCCAGCGATTAAGCGGGAGGAAAAGACGGGTAAGTTGTTCTTCTCGGTCATCCCCCTTACACATATTGAGGGCACAGAGGAGTTATTCGAATCGATCAGCACTTGTCTGGAGACATTCTATGGAGTAAAAGCTGAGCGGGATACGGTCAAGCAGAGAACTTCCGATCTTCAGCGTATTCTGCAAAACGAGAAGAGTAAGAACCTCAAGAAGCTCGATAAGTTGCAGGAGACACTTGAAGAAGCTAAAGGAGCCGACCGTTTTCGCGTGTTAGGCGAGCTACTCACAGCCTCCCTCCACCTAGCCAAAAAAGGCGAGAAAAAGATCGAAGTAACCAATTACTATGATGAGGAACAGAGATCAATCGTGATTGAGCTCGATCCCCTCTTAACTCCAATTCAGAATAGTCAACGCTATTTCAAAAAATATTCAAAAGCCAAGAAGAGTTTAATTGCAGTTGAGGAACAACTGACGGCTACTCATAATGAACTTCTCTATCTGGATAACTTGCTACAACAGCTTTCCACAGCTGGGCTTGCTGATATTGAAGAAATCCGCGATGAATTAGTCGAGCAACAGTATCTACGGGATCGACGCAAAAAGAATACCAAAAAGAAGAAAAAGAAGGACGCTCGTCCCTCCGTTACCTGCTACACTTCTACTGAGAGGATTGCCATCTATGTGGGCAAGAATAATCTCCAGAACGAATACCTGACCAATCGACTTGCACAGCCTGGAGACACCTGGTTACACACCAAAGACATTCCTGGCTCTCATGTCGTCATTCGCAGCGCAACTTTTAGTGAAGAAACGTTGCATGAAGCTGCTCAGCTTGCGGCCTATTACAGCCAAGCTCGCGAATCGAGTACAGTGCCAGTGGATTATACATTGATTCGTCATGTACATAAGCCAAACGGCTCGAAGCCTGGCTTTGTCATCTACGATCGACAAAAGACGCTTTACACCACTCCAAACGAATCCTTCATTAAAACGCTCAAAAGCGCGCAGTCCTGAACAGGACAGCGCGCTTTTTTTACTAAATTTGCTTAAAGGTGGATTCTAAATGCATGGAATTTATAAGTGCGAGAAAATATTGTGGATTGTCCTTACAAGAGGGTTGCAGCTAGGCGGATGATGTATTCTTTCATCTGAGGAGCTAAATCTGGTCGCGATAAGGCAAATTCAATTGTCGCTTCCATATAGCCCATCTTATCGCCGACATCGAAGCGGCGACCCTCTTGCTTATAAGATACCATGCTATGCAGGCGATTCAGCACGCGCAAAGCATCGGTCAACTGAATTTCACCGCCCCGCCCCGGTGCCTGCTTCTCCAGAATAGCAAAAATCTCCGGTTCGATAATATAGCGACCAATAACAGCTAGATTTGATGGGGCGTGTCCGACCTCTGGCTTTTCCACTAAATCTTCAATACGATTTTCTGCTCCCGGCGAAATAATTCCATATTTACTGACATCATTCCATGGGACTTCCTGTACAGCGATGATCGAGGTTTCCTCCTGCTCATACAAGTCCATCATCCGCTTGAGGCAGGGGGGATCGGACATAATGATATCATCACCGAGCAAAAGCGCGAATGGCTCATTGCCGATAAACTTGCGGGCTGTATATACCGCATGACCCAGGCCGAGCGGTTCTTTCTGGCGAACATAATACACATCAACGAGCTTAGAGACAGACTGGACAATTTGCAAAAGCTCGGCAGAGCCTTTTTGCTCTAGCATTTGCTCCAGCTCAGCAGATTTATCAAAGTGATCCTCAATCGCTCGCTTGTTGCGGCCTGTAACAATAATAATATCCTCAATTCCTGAAGCTACCGCTTCCTCGACAATGTACTGAATCGCAGGTTTGTCGACAATAGGAAGCATCTCTTTCGGTTGTGCTTTAGTCGCAGGCAGAAATCTTGTGCCTAAACCAGCAGCCGGAATGATGGCTTTGCGGATTCTCATGACTATTTCCTCCTCCTCAGCTTTAATTGATCGATGACAGTAATGGAAACACGACGTCCGCCCACTGGTCCGTGAAATTCTTCCCCTTGACGAGAACCGTGAAAATCTGATCCCCCCGATAGCACCAGATTAAATCGTGTCGCTAACTCTTTATAACGCTTTTCGTCCTCGGGTGAATGGTCAGAGTGGTATACCTCAATACCATCGAGTCCTGCTATCACGAGCTCAGGCACAAGTGCATCCTCACCGTACAAACCTGGATGGGCGAGCACGGCGCAGCCTCCCGCCTCGTGAATCCAAGCAATCGCTTCTTGCGGGTGAATCCGCGGTGGGTTGACGTATGCTGCACCATTCTTACCCAAATAACGATCAAACGCTTCCCTCATGCTCTTGACAGCACCGTGCTGGATAAGCCATTCTGCAATATGTGGACGTCCCACCGATTCACCAGGGCGCATGCTTCCACCGTGCATCGCATAGATTTCATTCAGATCAATGGGGATACCGAGTTCGTTCAGCTTGGCAGCCATCAGCTCATTTCTACGATCCCGCACTGATCTTAAGGACTGTAAACGCTCCTGAAACAAAAAATCCTTGTCGTTCATATAATAGCCTAACACGTGAATATCCTGACCACTCGCAACTGTGCTGATCTCCACTCCGGGAACAACGATTAGATTCGCCTGCTCCCCCTCAGCAATAGCAGCATCGATGCCTTCTGTGGTGTCATGATCCGTAATCGCAATAGCTGTAAGCCCAGCAACCTTAGCCATCTGTACAATTTCTTCTGGAGAATGCAGACCATCGGAGGCAGTCGTATGGATATGCAGGTCTGCTTTTGCTTCAAGATCCATCAATATTCCTCCTCTTTGGTCAACAATCTAGTGGCTCGCAAGTACCTGCTTATCTTCAAGCGGACGAGTAAACTTTGCCATTTCCTGATCGGTTTCTAGCATTAATTCAACCATTTTCTGAGCATAGGGAAGCAGCGTCTGCCCTGCATCCGTCAGTTCTACCATCTTTGGAGTGCGGCGGAATACTTTGGTGCCAAAATGCTCTTCCAAGGTCTGAATCTGCATAGTAACTGCAGGTTGCGTCATATGCAGAACATGCCCCGCTGCTGAGAATGTACCCTCCTGGGCAACTGTATAAAAAATATGTAATTGATGAAAGCTGATCCCCATATGCTCCTAGCCTTCCTCCTGATTGTACCATGTTGAGCTTAAATTACGAATCAAGTCACACCCACAAATAAGAATAGCGCGTCCTGCGACGCGCGGGTTTAAGGAGCACCGCCAACCGGATAAGGCAGTACAATTATTTGCGTTTACGACCATTCTTGATAAGTGTCATCCTTCTTGAATGACGAAGCCAGGAATAATACGATTTCAAATCTCTAAGCTCAATCATCTCCGACATTCGGCCGAGAAAGGTCACAATAATCATTTTGTACAAAGGATTACCTGCGAGATCCATCTTATCCTCTATCACACTAAACTCTGCAACCATGACCAGATCATCGTCGACCAAATAAACTTCCTGCTCATTCTTATAGTAGGGCTTAATATTGTTATCCCTCATCCTCTCCCATAAGAATGCACAGATATCGGAAAAGCCTGTTTTCTCTTGCTCAACCCGATCCGTCCATCGCGTGCGGGCATGATGGGTGATGACAATATCGGCTATCTTCTTGCCAACCAGTTCAACATAATACGGCTCATACGTACTCCAACGACCCATGATTTTATCCTTATGCGCTCCTTTCTCCCCTCCGGTCAAAAGGCAGGACTTAAAGACTACTCAGCACAATCATTCTACTCCTTTTTACCTAATTTTCCAAATATATTCATGAATGGATGGGTTATAGGGAATAGAATCGCGTTTTGTCCGGAATATTCTTGTCATATTCGGTTTTGATCTCTTTGCGGAAGGATTGCTCTACCTTTTTGACGTAGGGGAGGCGTTGAATGTTGCGGATTGTGTCCTCTAAACGTTCCGCATGCACATACATCGCTACATAATTCATCCGTTTTGATATATAATGGAC
>JAIMBU010000027.1 GCA_023511325.1 Gorillibacterium sp. | reverse complement strand
TCTTAAGAGAGACTTTGACTTCAGGTCTTTGTGGTGAAGCTCGTCAGAAGGGCTTCATCTTGAAGCTTTTTCTTGTTTTATCGATGTCCGAAAGGTTATTCCTACGGGAGTGGGCTTTCTGATGTTGTTTGTAAAACTTCCGCCCGACCCGGGCAGGCACAGTCGGAACGATTCCCGTGAGCATGCTCATCGGATCAATAGACCGATTTGCATCCACGCAAGGAGTTTCATTGAGTAGACACGAGGGGTGAAGAAAAGTTGGCAGGTCATCTTGTACAATACGGACGACGCAAGCGCAGAAGCTACGCGCGAATCCACGAAATCTTGGAAGTCCCTAACCTGATTGAAATCCAACAGAGATCCTATCAGTGGTTTCTGAACGAAGGCCTTCGAGAAATGTTTCAGGATATTTCTCCGATTCAGGACTTTACGGGTAATCTGGTACTGGAGTTCATCGATTACAGCTTGGGTGAGCCCAAATATACGGTGGATGACTCCAAGGAACGCGATGTTACCTACGCAGCTCCCCTTAGGGTTAAGGTTCGCCTGATCAATAAGGAAACCGGCGAAGTTAAGGAGCAAGAAGTGTTCATGGGCGATTTTCCGCTGATGACCGAAACGGGCACCTTTATTATCAACGGAGCCGAGCGTGTTATTGTCAGTCAGCTTGTTCGTTCTCCCAGCGTCTACTTCAGTACGAAAACGGACAAGAATGCGAAGAAGAATTACACCGCTACGGTTATTCCTAATCGCGGAGCATGGCTGGAGCTCGAAACAGATGCGAAGGATATTGTCTATGTTCGCATTGACCGTACACGCAAGATTCCAGTGACCGTTCTTTTGAGGGCATTGGGTTTTGGTACAGACGCAGAGATCTTAGAATTGCTCGGCGAAAGCGAATATATTCGTAATACGCTGGATAAGGACAACACCGATTCTACGGAAAAAGCGCTGATTGAAATCTATGAGCGTTTGCGTCCAGGTGAGCCTCCTACATTAGATAATGCTAGGAGTTTGCTGGTCGCTCGCTTTTTTGATCCAAAACGCTATGATTTAGCCAACGTTGGACGGTATAAAATAAATAAGAAGCTTCATATTAAGAATCGTCTCTTTAACCAACGCCTTGCCGAAACATTAGTCGATCCGGAAACGGGTGAGATTGTTGCTGAAGCTGGTCAAATGCTAGATCGTCGTCTCCTAGATCAAGTTCTACCCTTCCTTGAGAAGAACCTTGGTTTCAAAGAGTACAACGTAACTGGTGGCGTAACTGATCAGTCGAATATCCCACTGCAGGTCATTAATGTCTATTCTCCACAGGAAGACAGTAAAATCAGCAAGGTGATTGCTAACGGGATTATTGATAAATCCGTTAAGAACATTACCCCAGCTGATATTATCGCTTCCATTAATTATTTCATTGGACTGCTTCATGGCATCGGTAACACAGATGATATTGACCATTTGGGTAACCGTCGTCTGCGTTCTGTCGGTGAGCTTTTACAGAATCAATTCCGTATTGGACTGTCCCGTATGGAGCGTGTCGTTCGTGAACGGATGTCGATTCAGGATGCTAGTGTTATTACGCCACAGGCGCTGATTAACATTCGTCCAGTCATTGCCTCTATCAAGGAATTTTTCGGTAGTTCGCAGCTGTCTCAGTTTATGGACCAAACGAATCCGCTAGCAGAACTCACGCACAAACGTCGCTTATCCGCACTCGGACCCGGTGGTTTGACGCGGGAGCGGGCTGGTATGGAGGTTCGTGACGTACATCCATCTCACTATGGTCGGATGTGTCCGATTGAAACGCCGGAAGGTCCGAACATTGGGCTGATTAACTCCCTGTCCAGCTTTGCTAGGATCAATGAATACGGCTTTATTGAGGCTCCTTATCGTCGTGTCGACCCTAAGACAGGGATTGTTACGGAGCATATCGATTATTTGACGGCCGATGAAGAGGACAACTATGTTGTCGCTCAAGCGAACGCTGTGTTGACAGAAAGTGGTCATTTCGAAGATGAGAATGTAATCATTCGGTTTAAAGATGATATCCTGACGCTTCCGCGCGAACGCGTTGATTATATGGATATTTCTCCGAAACAAGTCGTGTCTGTTGCGACTGCGCTCATTCCCTTCTTAGAAAACGATGACTCCAACCGCGCGCTCATGGGTTCAAACATGCAACGGCAAGCCGTTCCGCTTCTTGTTCCTCGCTCACCGCTGGTCGGAACGGGTATGGAGCATAAATCGGCTAAGGACTCCGGTGTATGTATCGTCTCTAAATATGATGGTGTCGTTGAACGCGCTTCTGCAAATGATATCTGGGTTCGTCGTCAAGAAACGATTGACGGTAAACTCGTCAGTGGCAATATCGATAAATATAAACTTCATAAGTTTGAACGCTCCAACCAAGGAACCTGCATCAACCAACGCCCCCTTGTTTACCGCGGAGAAATTGTTAAAGCCGGTGATATTATGGCTGATGGTCCTTCAACGGAACAAGGAGAACTTGCACTTGGTCGTAACGTCGTCGTTGCCTTCATGACTTGGGAAGGTTACAACTACGAGGATGCGATCTTACTGAGTGAGCGTCTTGTTAAGGAAGATGTCTTTACCTCGATCCATATTGAAGAATATGAATCAGAAGCACGGGACACGAAGCTTGGACCGGAAGAAATCACCCGGGATATTCCGAATGTCGGAGAAGATGCTCTGAAGAATCTCGACGAACGTGGGATTATCCGCGTTGGTGCCGAGATTAATGCAGGCGATATTCTAGTAGGTAAAGTTACGCCTAAAGGAGTAACGGAACTGACAGCTGAAGAACGTTTGCTGCATGCTATCTTCGGTGAGAAGGCACGTGAAGTACGTGACACCTCATTGCATGTTCCTCACGGAACAGACGGTATCGTCGTTGACGTTAAAGTGTTCACCCGTGAGAACGGTGATGAATTGCCACCTGGAGTTAACCAGCTAGTTCGTGTCTATATCGCGCAAAAACGGAAGATTTCCGAGGGCGATAAGATGGCTGGACGCCATGGTAACAAGGGTGTTGTAGCACGTATTATGCCTGAGGAAGATATGCCTTTCCTTCCTGATGGTACGGCAGTTCAAGTCGTTCTAAATCCACTTGGAGTTCCGTCCCGGATGAATATTGGGCAGGTACTGGAAGTGCATCTAGGAATGGCTGCCAAAGCGCTTGGCATTCATGTGGCTACCCCCGTTTTCGATGGTGCTCATGAAGTCGACGTTTTTGATGCCATGGTAGAAGCAGGGATGCAACGTAACGGTAAAACCAAACTGTACGATGGTCGCTCGGGTGAAGAGTTCGAACGTGAAGTAACGGTTGGCGTCATGTACATGATTAAGCTGGCGCACATGGTCGATGATAAAATCCACGCCCGTTCTACAGGTCCTTACTCTCTCGTTACGCAGCAACCTCTCGGCGGTAAAGCTCAGTTCGGTGGACAACGCTTCGGGGAAATGGAAGTATGGGCGCTGGAAGCTTATGGAGCGGCTTATACGTTGCAAGAAATCTTAACCGTCAAGTCCGATGATGTCGTCGGTCGGGTCAAAACTTACGAATCGATCGTTAAGGGTGAGAATGTTCCGGAGCCTGGTGTTCCAGAATCATTTAAAGTTCTGATCAAGGAACTGCAAAGCCTTGGTATGGATGTGAAGATCCTCTCTGCTACTGAAGAGGAGATTGAAATGAGAGAACTCGACGACGATGAAGACGTCAGTGGAGACAAGTTGAATTTAAACTTAGAAGGCTCAGAATATAGCGTCTAGTAATCGGCGGCAGATGAGTACAATCTTGAGGAGGGTTGCTCCTTGATCGACGTAAACAATTTTGAATATATGAAAATCGGGCTGGCTTCTCCAGAAAAGATCCGTTCGTGGTCCCGTGGGGAAGTTAAAAAGCCGGAAACAATCAACTATCGTACACTTAAGCCGGAAAAAGAAGGACTCTTTTGCGAGAAAATCTTTGGACCGACTAAAGACTGGGAATGTCATTGCGGCAAATACAAACGTGTTCGTTATAAAGGCGTCGTATGTGACCGTTGTGGCGTTGAAGTAACCCGTCAGAAGGTACGTCGTGAACGGATGGGCCATATTGAGCTTGCTGCTCCTGTGTCTCACATCTGGTATTTCAAAGGTATCCCAAGCCGTATGGGACTCGCACTGGACATGTCTCCACGTTCCCTCGAGGAAGTTATCTATTTTGCTTCCTATGTTGTAACAGATCCCGGAGATACCCCACTTGAGAGAAAACAACTTCTCTCTGAGAAGGAGTACCGTAGCTACCGTGAGAAATATGGCTATGCTTTCCAAGCGGGTATGGGTGCGGAAGCTGTTAAAAAGCTTTTACAGGATATCGATCTTGATCGTGAACTGGAAATGCTCAAGGAAGAACTGAAGACAGCTCAAGGCCAACGCCGTAATCGGGCTATCAAGCGTCTTGAAGTTATCGAAGCATTCCGCAATTCCAAGAACAAACCGGATTGGATGGTTCTTGATGTACTACCAGTTATTCCTCCGGAGCTTCGTCCGATGGTTCAACTCGATGGAGGCCGTTTTGCAACATCCGACCTTAACGATTTGTATCGCCGTGTGATCAACCGGAACAACCGTCTGAAGCGTCTGCTTGATCTCGGCGCACCGGATATCATCGTTCAGAACGAGAAACGGATGTTGCAGGAAGCCGTTGATGCACTTATTGACAATGGCCGACGTGGACGTCCAGTTACTGGGCCGGGTAATCGCCCACTTAAATCTCTCTCCCATATGCTCAAAGGGAAGCAAGGACGTTTTCGGCAGAATCTACTTGGTAAACGTGTCGACTATTCGGGTCGTTCCGTTATCGTCGTAGGACCTAATCTGAAGATGTTCCAGTGTGGTCTTCCTAAGGAAATGGCATTGGAATTATTCAAGCCTTTCGTTATGAAAGAACTTGTTAACAAAGGACTTGCCCACAACATTAAGAGCGCAAAACGTAAAGTAGAGCGCAGCAGCGGAGAGGTTTGGGATGTTCTTGAAGAAGTGATTAAGGAGCATCCAGTTCTCTTGAACCGTGCCCCTACGCTTCATAGACTAGGTATCCAAGCATTTGAACCTATCCTTGTTGAGGGTAAAGCCATCAAGCTACATCCGCTTGTTTGTACGGCTTATAACGCCGACTTTGACGGTGACCAAATGGCTGTTCACGTTCCATTGTCTGCAGAAGCACAAGCGGAAGCACGTCTGCTCATGCTGGCTTCGGGTAACATCTTGAATCCGAAGGATGGTAAGCCCGTTGTTACGCCGTCACAGGATATGGTACTCGGGAGCTTTTACTTGACCATGTCCGATCTGAACGCTCCGGGTAGTGGCTCCATTATCGCTTCTATTCACGAGGCTATCTCCTTGTATGAACGTGGAATTTACACCTTGCATGCGGTGGTAGCAGTTCGGGCCAAGATTCTGCATAAGACGAGCTTTACGCCTAAACAACAGAATGCCATGATCATTACCACCATCGGAAAAATCATCTTTAATGAAATTTTTCCAGATGATTTCCCGTATATCAATGAAGCAACCAAGACGAACCTGCTGAACGGGACTCCCGATCACTACTTTATCTTTGATAAAGGTGCCGATGTTCGCGAGAAGATTAATCAATCTTACGACGCTATTGGTATAGGTAAGGAATACCTGGGTTCGATTATCGCAGAATGCTTCCGCCGTTATAAGACGACGGAAACCTCGATTATTCTCGATAAAATTAAGCAGAACGGGTTTACCTATTCAACAAAAGCGGGTATTTCGATTTCTGTTTCTGATGTTATCGTTCCGCCAGAAAAGAAAAAGCTTATTCAAGAAGCTGATGACAAGGTTAAATTGGTCATGAACCAATTCCGTCGTGGTTTGATCACCGAAGAGGAACGCTACAATCGTGTAATCGAGATCTGGAGCCGAGTCAAAGATGAGCTTACCGATATTCTGATGAAATCCCTTGATAAATTCAATTCCATCAACATGATGGTTGAATCAAAAGCACGGGGTAACAAATCACAAATTACCCAACTCGGCGGGATGCGCGGTCTGATGGCAACCCCAACTGGTCGGATTTATGAATTACCGATTCGTTCTAACTTCCGCGAAGGCCTGACGGTATTGGAATACTTTATTTCTACCCATGGTGCGCGTAAAGGTTTGGCGGATACGGCTCTTCGTACAGCTGACTCTGGATACTTGACCCGTCGTCTTGTTGATGTGGCTCAGGATGTAATCGTCAGAGAAGATGATTGTGGTACGGATAAAGGATTTACGGTTAGTAAGATCCAGGATGGTAAGGAAGTTATCGAGGATCTCTATGACCGGATTGAAGGTCGTTACGCATTTGAAACAGTGAAGCATCCGATAACGGGTGAAGTCATTGTCAACCGTAACGCGCTGATCGAAGCAGGTATTGCTGATGCGATTATCAACGCTGGTATTGAAAAGCTGCAAATCCGTTCCGTTCTTAGCTGTCGGGCCCGTCACGGTGTCTGTAAGAAGTGCTACGGCCGAAATCTGGCTACTGGTGAGCATGTGGAAATTGGTGAAGCAGTTGGTATCATTGCGGCGCAGTCCATCGGGGAACCAGGGACGCAACTGACGATGCGGACATTCCATACCGGCGGTGTAGCTGGAGATGATATCACGCAAGGTCTTCCCCGGATTCAAGAGTTGTTTGAAGCTCGGAATCCGAAAGGTCAAGCGATTATCAGTGAGCTTGATGGTGTCGTGAAGGAAATTCGCGAAGCAAAGGACCGTCGAGAAGTTGAAATTCAAGGTGAAGCAGAGTCTCGTGTCTATCCTGTTACTTATGGCTCACGCATACGTGTAGTCAAAGGGCAACATATCGAAGCAGGAGATGAGCTTACCGAAGGTTCAATCGATCCAAAGGATATGCTGAGAATCAAAGGAATTCGTGGTGTGCAGAACTACATTCTGCAAGAAGTACAACGCGTATACCGGAATCAAGGCGTTGAAATTAACGATAAGCACGTAGAAGTCATGATTCGTCAGATGTTGCGCAAAATTCGTGTCATTGATGCCGGTCAAACCACGCTTCTTCCAGGTTCGTTTGTCGATGTTCATGAATATGAAAGAGCCAATCTGGAGGCTTTGTTGAGTGGTGATGAACCTGCCGTAGCACGTCCTGTACTACTTGGGATCACTAAAGCGTCGCTCGAAACAGACTCCTTCCTATCAGCGGCTTCCTTCCAGGAGACAACCAGAGTACTAACCGATGCTGCGATCAAAGGCAAAGTTGACCAACTTCTCGGCCTTAAAGAGAATGTTATCATCGGTAAGCTGATTCCTGCTGGTACTGGAATGGCTCGTTATCGCAACATCCGTATGGTTGAGCCTAGCCGTATGGAAGAATCACATAGTGATGGACCTGAATGTATTTTTCAAGAAGCAATACCAGTTAAAGTCTAATAATTAGTTCATCTTTACAAGAAATTAATTCACTAACACGTTCAAGAGAAGTTCAAATCTCATTTATTAGAAAACACCAAAAGTATGAGCTTTCTCTTATACTTTTGGTGTTTCATCGGTAAAGGGATGCGTCAAAAGACGCCAAAGGGGTCTTTCCTTGGATGAACTTTTCTTGACACGTGATTTTGGAAGTGCTACTATATCAAAGTGTGCCAAAATCGAATATTTCCCTGTGCTTTGGAGGATATGATCTTATGTCTTATGAAAAAGTAAAACAGGCTGGAAAGCTGAGCATTGGCACAAAGCAAGCGACGAGAATGGTGGAGCTTGGAAGAGCTTCAGAAGTGTTTGTCGCTAAAGACGCAGATCCGCGCCTCACCAATAAAGTCATCCATCTCTGCAAGAACTGCGGAGTGAAGGTCACTTATGTTGATTCCATGAAGCAGCTTGGTAAAGCTTGCGGAATTGAAGTGGGAGCTGCTATTGTGGCTGTTATAAATGAATGAAGGAAAGATTCGTTTTTGTTGCCGGGACGCCGGTCTTGGAGGCAAGAGCTTTTCCTTTGTCCACGTATGACTCACCTGGATCTGTGGGCTTGACGCAAGATATGCAAGTTAAATCTGGAAGGGGGTGCCATAATGCCAACAATCAATCAATTGGTGCGCAAAGGCCGCAAAGCGAAGATCGTGAAATCGAAATCTCCTGCTCTGCAAAAAGGCTTTAATGCACTGAAAAGAGTAGAAACTGAGATAAGTGCACCGCAAAAACGCGGAGTATGCACTCGTGTCGGTACAATGACTCCAAAAAAACCTAACTCCGCTCTTCGTAAATATGCGCGGGTACGTTTGACAAACAAAGTCGAAATTACCGCTTATATTCCTGGGATCGGACATAACCTGCAAGAGCATAGTGTTGTTCTTGTTCGTGGTGGCCGGATTAAAGACTTGCCGGGAGTTCGTTATCACATTGTACGTGGTGCACTTGATACCGCTGGTGTCAACAACCGTAAGCAATCCCGTTCCAAATATGGAACAAAGCGTCCTAAAGCTGCTAAGAAATAATGGCAAGCTTAAGGAAATCAGAATCATCTTTATAAGAAAGGGGGATATCTATGCCACGCAAAGGTCCCGTAACACGCAGAGATGTGTTGCCTGATCCATTATACAACAGCAAGCTGGTTACCCGTTTAATTAACCGTATTATGATCGACGGTAAACGGGGAACAGCACAGAAAATCCTGTATAACGCTTTTACAGCGATTCAAGAGCGCACGAGCAAAGATCCAATGGAAGTTTTCGAACAAGCCATTAAAAACATTATGCCCGTTCTGGAAGTTAAAGCCCGCCGTGTCGGTGGAGCTAACTACCAGGTGCCGATTGAAGTTCGTCCAGAACGTCGTACCACCCTCGGTCTCCGCTGGTTGGTAAATTATTCTCGCCTACGCGGTGAGAAGACGATGGAAGAACGTCTGGCTGCTGAAATTATTGATGCTAGTAACAACACAGGCTCTTCCGTTAAAAAACGTGAAGATACACACAAAATGGCTGAAGCTAACAAAGCATTTGCTCATTATCGCTGGTAGAACGTGTTCGGCTTAAGCCGATACGCACAAATGAAAGGAGAATAACCCATGGCAAGAGAATTCTCCTTAAAGGATACGCGTAACATTGGGATTATGGCGCATATCGATGCTGGTAAAACCACCACTACAGAACGTATTTTGTTCTACACTGGGATCACCCATAAAATCGGGGAAGTGCACGAAGGTGCAGCCACGATGGACTGGATGGAGCAGGAGCAAGAGCGCGGTATTACGATTACGTCTGCCGCGACGACTGCTCAGTGGAAAGGCCACCGCATCAATATTATCGACACCCCGGGACACGTTGACTTCACTGTTGAAGTTGAACGTTCCCTACGCGTACTAGATGGAGCAGTTGGTGTATTCAGCGCTAAAGAAGGCGTTGAGCCCCAATCTGAAACGGTTTGGCGGCAAGCTGACCGTTATGTAGTACCTCGTATCGCCTATGTCAACAAAATGGATATTGTTGGAGCAGACTTCCTCGGTGCAGTGCAACAAATGCGCCAGAAGCTTGGTGCGAACGCTGTTCCTATTCAATTACCAATCGGAGCAGAGGGCGATTTCAAAGGAATCATCGACTTGGTAGAGCAATATGCCATCTACTACAAAGATGATTTGGGTAAAGAAGTTTACCACACTGAAATTCCTGAAGACTTGAAAGAACAGGCTGCACAGCTTCGCCTAGAATTAATCGAGCGTGTCGCAGAACTTGATGAAACTCTTACCATGAAGTACTTGGAAGGCGAAGAGATTACCGTTCCGGAAATCAAAGCCGCTCTCCGTAAAGGTACGGTTGAGGTAAAAATCTTCCCAGTTATCTGTGGCTCTTCTTATCGTAATAAAGGGGTTCAGCCTATGCTGGATGCCGTTGTTGATTACCTGCCAGCTCCTACTGATGTTCCGGATATTGCCGGACATCTCGAAGATGGCACGGAAGTGACAAGAAAGTCAGACGACGATGAACCGTTTTCGGCTCTTGCCTTTAAAATTGCCACAGACCCTTACGTGGGAAGACTTACTTTCTTCCGCGTGTACTCTGGTGTTCTGAATTCTGGCTCTTATGTACTGAATGCAACCAAAGGCAAGCGCGAGCGTGTCGGTCGGATTCTTCAGATGCATGCTAACACGCGTCAAGAGCTCTCCATCGTTTATTGTGGTGATATTGCAGCTGCTGTTGGTTTAAAGGATACGACTACTGGAGACACATTGTGTGATGAGAAGTTTCCTGTTATTCTCGAATCCATGAACTTCCCTGATCCGGTTATCTCGATTGCTGTTGAACCGAAGACCAAAGTCGACCAAGATAAAATGGGCGTAGCCCTTAATAAATTGGCCGAAGAGGATCCAACGTTCCGTTACTTTACAGACCAAGAGACCAACCAAACGATCATTCAAGGTATGGGCGAGCTTCACTTGGAAATCATCGTCGACCGCATGCGTCGGGAATTCAAGGTAGAAACCAATGTGGGTAAACCACAGGTTGCTTATCGTGAAACATTCAAAGAGTCAGCTAAAGTGGAAGGGAAATTCGTGCGTCAGTCTGGTGGCCGCGGTCAATACGGACATTGCTGGGTCGAATTTACACCGCTCGAACCTGGATCAGGCTTCATATTCGAGAACAAAGTTGTCGGTGGCGTAGTTCCGAGAGAGTATATTGCTCCGGTTCAAGCTGGTATCGAAGAGTCAATGAAGAACGGCGTTATTGCTGGCTTCCCACTCGTTGATATCAAAGCAACCATTTATGATGGCTCGTATCATGATGTCGATTCCAATGAAATGGCGTTTAAAATTGCTGGATCCATGGCGCTTAAGGCTGCTAAGGAAAAATGCAAACCGGTTCTTCTTGAGCCAATTATGAAGGTTGAAGTTGTGGTTCCCGAGCAGTATATGGGAGACGTTATTGGAGACCTTTCCAGCCGCAGAGGTAAACCACTTGGCTCTGAATCACGTGGTCGAAATGTCGCTATTAGCGCACTGGTGCCGCTGGCAGAGATGGCAACATACGCTAGCTCTCTGCGCTCAATAACCTCCGGTAGAGGAGCTTACCATATGGAATTTGACCATTATGAGGAAGTTCCAGCAGATACAGCTAAGAAGATTATCGAGCAGTATGAGAAGGAGAGAGCTGCAGGGTCATAAAAACCAGGGTCTAGGGGCCAGGGGCCAGGGTCCAGATTTGGGTCTAGAAAGCGGGTATCACCCTCCCCTAGCCCCTCCCCTCAAGGGAGGGGAACAAAAAGCTTTCCCTTCCAAGGGAGGGGAAATATAGAGAGTCTAGCCTCCCCTCAAGGGAGAGGAACAGCCAAATC
>JAIMBU010000274.1 GCA_023511325.1 Gorillibacterium sp. | reverse complement strand
ACATTCATCAGAACGTTGATGGGCCTTTAGGGAAAATGGCAGAAGGAAATCAGCATGTTGATGGACGCTTAGGGAAGTCAGACGGAAATCAGCACGTTGGTGGGCATTTGGGGAAGTCAGACGGAAATCAGCACGTTGATGGGCCTTTAGGGAAGTCAGACGGAAATCTGCACGTTGACGGACGCTTAGGAGAAATAAAAGATGGTCAGCAGCACGTTGGCTCAAGCCCCCATCCAGCGCAAAACCAAGCTCGGTGTCATTCCGCCACCTTCGATGCTAATAATCGCTTTGCCATTGTCTGTGATCTGGGGCTGGACAAAATCATCAGCTATCAATTGGATACAGTCGCGGACAAACTTGTGGCTCGTAGCGAGATTAAGCTCGCGCTTGGCTCAGGACCACGGCATTTTGTTTTCCACCCTTACTTGCCTTTTGCCTATGTGATTAACGAGTTAAATTCAACCATCACCGGGTTTTCCTACGAGGAAGAGAGCGGCCTATTAACGGAAAGACAAACGATCTCCACCCTGCCAGCATCCTTCACGGAGGATAATGCTTGTGCCGACATCCATATCTCCCCTGACGGACAATTTCTCTACGGCTCCAATCGTGGACATGACAGCCTAGCCGTTTATGCCATCGATTCCACAGAGGGAACGCTCACGCTTGTGGAGCATGCGCCTACCTTGGGTGGACATCCGCGCAACTTTGCCTTGTCGCCTGATGGTCGATTCGTCTGGGTCGCTAACCGCGACTCCAATAATGTTGTCACCTTTAGCCGCGATGCGGATACGGGCAAGCTTCATCCGACCGGTCACGAGCTGAGCATTTCCAAACCAGTCTGTATCCAGTTGATGTAGGGATCTTGTGTGCGGAAAAATGAATAATTACGGCTCAATACCGAAATCAGCGCTTGCTAGTCATGTGTGAGAATGAGTTCCCCTCGTAAGCCGATTTTTTCCGAGCTGCGAGCTGCGACAAATGGACGATTGGCATGCTGCAGTACTCTAACGGACACGAGAGACCTTATGCTGGCAAAATCAGCGGCTTGCCTCCCGTAACGGAACCAGGAGACGCTATTTTACAAAATCACCCTTGTCCTCTGTCTATCCAGCACAGATAAGATCACTCAGGTCCGTTATAGTAGAAATACGTCCATTTCCAGGCAAATAAGATCGCTCAGTTCCGTTACAGTAACCACTGCGCCTGAAAAGCAAACGCTCTTTCATCATGCACCATTTTTGATTAAGCCACGATTACATTACAAATTTGAGTCACAATTACATTACAAAAAGGCAGACCTAGGGTAATCTCCTCGGCCTGCCTTTTCTATCTGATCTGATCATTGTTTTGGCAAAATCAATCTTAATTACAACGCCCATTCCTTACTCAGAAGAATATAGAGCTCAACCAGGAACTGCTCTGCCGTAGCCCCCTTGGGCGTGATCTCCAGCTTCTGCCCCAGTCTATTAGCAATTTCTTGTCCCAGCATGTAACGTTTATGGTCCTCTAAGGACGGTATCCGCTCGACGAACGTAGATAGTAGCTGCCAATCCTCACGGGTGATTTTTTCTCTGGCCTGATCAGATAGGTTCAAAGCAAGATTCTCTTGGATTTTCGCCTTCTTCATCCATTTCTGGATTCGTTTGCGACTGCTGTTACGTTCATGCTGCATATCGCAGATCACCAAGGTTCCTGCCGCAAGATCTCCCAACCGCTTATCCAAGGGATGAAAAAACATCCAGAAAGCTCCCAGAAAATAAAAAGAGGGTAGAAAGTCGATGAGCCGGAAAAAGTTACGAATGATGGCAGCTAGCAGTGTAAGCGGCTGACCACTCTCCTGAACAACCCGCAGCCCCATCCATTTCTTGCCGAACGTCTGGCCTCCTCGATAATACTCCATCAAGATATAATAGCCACCGATCAGCAAAACAGAGAGGACAATCAAGAAAGCGATAACGTACTGATTAATGGTATCTGGCACATCACGGCCTAGTACTAGCATCACCAATCCAATAGCTAGGCTCACTCCAGCGAATATTGCCAGGAGAATAAGATTGTCAAGGATCAGCGCTGTTGCTCGTCTGCCCAATCCAGCAGTGCGAAAGCTTAATCTGACTTGCTCCGGTGTTACAATCTCCGCTTCACGATTATACAAATGATTCATTCAAATCTCTCCTTTCTGACCATTTTATGGTACGATTCGGATAGAGTCCAAAAATGAAGGAGACTTATCCTCCTATGCACATTCAACATTATATTCGCAGTAATAAATTAGTCTGGTCTGAGCTTGAACAGCTGCTCAATCGCTTTGAACAACATAAACGAACCCTTGAAGCCGTCGACATTGACCGCCTGATCCTGTTGTACAAAGCAGCTTCCGCTCATTTGGCCTATGCCCAAACCTATTATCCACAGGATGAGATCGGTCAGTTCCTCAATCAACTCGTTTCCCGGGCGCATCATGTGCTCCATGCAGAGCAGTGGAAAGGCTCCCAGCAACTGAGTGATTTCTTTAAACGGAGGTTTATCGGTTATCTAGTCGAACGCTGGCGGCCGATCCTGCTTGCATTTGTGCTGTTCCTGCTGGGGGCCTTTGCCGGATTTATTGCCGTTTGGGATAATCCGCTCAACCAGTATGCACTCTTGCCCGCCTCGATCACGGATAACATCGATCCCGGCCAGTTGGGGCAGACTCATCAGGAGCTACAAAGCGCAGTCACCTCGACCACCATCATGACGAATAATATCAAAGTGGCGATTCTCGCATTTGCAGGAGGGATCACCTTCGGTCTACTCACCCTTTATGTATTGATTTATAATGGTGTCCTGGTTGGTGCACTAGCCGCCGTATTCTGGCATGCCGGCAAGAGTTATGTCTTCTGGGCCTATATCCTGCCCCATGGGATTATCGAGCTCTCGGCTATCTTCATTGCTGGTGGTGCCGGGTTGTATATGGGCTACCGGATGATTAGTCCCGGAAGGTATACGCGTAAATATAGGTTTCTCCGTTCTGTTAAAGAATCTGCCCTACTCGTTGTTGGAACGATTCCCTTGTTCGTGATCGCTGGTATCATTGAAGGTTATCTGACTCCTTCGGCTTTGCCGCTTTATGCCAAATATATTGCCGCGGCTACGACTCTAGTGGCACTGGCCCTTTATGTGGCCTATGGGCGAATGAATCAGCGGCGGTACAATCGTTTGAACGGTATAAACGAGAATGGAGCAGGCGGGGCATTCGAGCCACACTCCGCCTCCAAGCTGATTAGAGCACATCGTTCGCCTTCACATCCAAGTAGCGGTTGACCGCAATCCAGGCCAACTGCCCGACAGGAACGTCAATCACTGCTATGCCGCTACGGGCCATCTCTGCCGTGTAGGCTTGGCGATCGAGCATGAACTTGTGCGCTAAGCTTTTGATATAGGCATCGCGACCGCTTTTCGATCCAATCAGCGTATAACGGTGTAGGACCTCATCTCTTAAGCCAAGGAAGAGCAGATAATGCTGCTTCTTCAGACGTGTGAGCAGCGGCAACAGCCCTGCTTCCTGCATATAGGGGTTGATATCGGTAAAGAGTACAATCAAGCTCCGTTTTCTCTGTACACGCATCAGGTATTCTAAGGCATGAACACAGCTAGCCTCAACAAAGTCATGGGAAAGATTATAGACCGCATCCGTGATTGCGGACAGATGACGAAGACCTGCTCCGGGAGGTACGTACACCTTAATCTCGCTGGAGTAAGCCAGAAATCCGACTTTATCCCCCTGCTTCAAAGCAACTGCGGCCAAAACCAAAGCTGCTTCTAGTGCGACATCAAGCTTATTCCGCCCATCCAGCTCAATCCCCATCATCCGACCACAATCCAACATAATGATCACAATCTTACCCCGCTCTGGCCGAAACACATTGGTCATCAAGGTGCCGGTTCGTGCGGCAGCCCGCCAATTGATCTGGCGGGGATCATCATCCGTGACATATTCGCGAATCGCGTGAAACTCGGAACCAGAGGTTTGCTTGCGGTAGATTCGCTTTCCCTCAAGGGTCAGATGATTCTGCATCGAACCAAGCACACCACGTACGGCAGATAGATCAGGATAAATCCGTATCGTCTGCTCGGTTTCGATGCGTACCAGCTTGGCCCAAAGGCCAAGCGAGCCGCGAAAGCGGAGACAGAGAAAGTCGAAGCTGTATTCCCCGCGTTCACTCCCCGCTGTTGTGTAGGCAAGCTCCCCTGTCCGGCCACGCCAAGCGATTTCCTGTTTCTCTTGGGGAGCGGCGAAGCTTCCTGGCAGATCATCGGCCAACTCAAGCTTCAGGTGGACTGATCGGGCTGCTTCTGCGCGAACCCGGATCTGGAATCGTTCACCTTTATCCGCTTTGTCCGGCAGACTGCGGCTAAAGGTAAGACTCCGTCGTCTAGGAAGCAATGCTACATCGAGGATACTCAGCCCAAGTAGCACAGCATTGACCAACAGCAGCATACCCAGTCCTACTCCAGCGATGAATCCGATCGCGATGAGGATGGCCGCTCCACTCGTTATCCAAGCCATGCGAGTGGTCGGAACAATCATTCGCCGCTCTACAGCATTAGCGAGGGACCGGAACCGTCGCCAGCGTTTCCTGGATGTAGTGGTCACCGGTTTCTCCCTCCAATTCAGCCTGCGGCGTCAGCAGCAGTCGGTGCCGCAGCGCCGGAATAGTCACCGTCTTGATATCGTCTGGTGTCACAAAGTCGCGCCCGTCCATCAGTGCCCAGGCACGACTCGCCATCATGATGGCGATCCCTGCCCTTGGGCTTGCACCCAATACGAGGCGTTTATCCTCACGCGTCTTGCGAATCAACGTAGCCACATACTCGACAAGTGCATCTTGCACCACGACCTGACGTAGATTTTCCCGCAGCTCCTTCAGCCTGGCGAGCGTCAAAGCCGGGATTACCGGCCCCTGCTTCTGGGCAAAGAAAGGAACATGACTCTTGAGAATTTCCAGTTCAGCCGGAAGCGATGGATAAAGCACCGTCAGCTTGAATAGGAAACGATCAAGCTGGGCTTCTGGTAGTGGATAGGTTCCCTCATATTCCACTGGATTCTGCGTTGCCACGACAAAGAACGGATCGGGTAGCGGATACGTCTCACCTTGGATCGTCACCTGCCGCTCCTCCATTGCTTCGAGGAGTGCAGACTGGGTTTTGGGGGGTGTCCGGTTGATTTCATCCGCAAGCAGCAGATTGGTAAATAC